>NZ_VXCV01000010.1:0-197721 GCF_052850635.1 Pseudomonas sp. 1176_21 | reverse complement strand
GGAGCCGGGGGTCCGCTCGACCTGGTCTTCGATCAGTTGGTGCACGCAGCGTTCGAGCGGGTATTCGGTGCTGGTGGCGTTCCAAGCCTGGACGACCTGCTGGCGTTCGATCGGCGCGAGCATCTCCAGCTCGCCCAGGTGCTGGCGGGGGTTGTCGCGCATGCGTTCGAGCAGGTTGAACAGGTGCTCGCCGATGGCCTGCACGCCCGCGTCGCTGAAATGCTGTCGCGAATAGCTGGCATGCAGCAGCAGCGAGTCGCCAGCACTGATGGCCAGGGTCAGCGGGTAGTTGGTCTGTTCGTGATAGTCGACTGCACCGAATGTCAGCCCGGCGGGCGCCTCCTGTTTCAGGGCTTCGGCCACCGGGTAGTTCTCGAACACCAGGATGTTGTCGAACAGTGCCTCGCCCTGTTGACCGGACCAGCGCTGGATATCGCTCAGCGCGGTGTGTTCGTGCTCACGCAGGCCAAGGTTGATTTCCTGCACCTGCTGCAGCCAGCTGGCCACGCTGACGTCGGGGCGCGGGCTGGCGATGACCGGCAGGGTGTTGATGAACAGGCCGATCTGCTGTTCCACGCCTGCGATATCAGCCGGGCGCCCGGCCACGGTGGCCCCGAAACATACGCAGCGCTGGCCGCTGTACTGTTGCAGCACTACCAGCCAAGCGGCTTGCACGAGGGTGTTGAGGGTGACTTTCTGCTGGCGTGCGAAGTCGTTGAGGCGTTGAGTGCGTGGCGCATCCAGGCTCAGGTAGCAGGCGCCATGGCCCTGCGCCGGCGTGCTGTTGACGACCGAATGCGCGAGCCGGGTGGGCTCCTCCAGGTCGGCCAGTTGAGTGTGCCAGTAGGCCTGGTCAAGTACGGCGTCCTGACGGCCGAGCCAGTCGATGTAGTCGCGGTAGCGGCCTGGCGGGGTAGCGAGGGCCTGGCCGCTATAGCGTTGCAACACTTCGCCGAGCAACTGCGAGGTGCTCCAGCCATCCATCAGGATGTGGTGGCTGGTATGGATCAGGTGATAGTGCCCAGGTGCGGTGCACACCAGCACAAGCCTGAACAGCGCAGCCTTGTCCAGCGCCAGGTCCTGTTGCAGCTGCTCGGCGGCCAGTGCGTCGAGCGCGCCCGGCAGGTCAGCGCGTTGCTGCCAGTCGAGCAGGCTGAACGGCACGCGCATCTGCCTGTACACCGCCTGCAGTGGCTGCGCCATTTCGCCTTGCCAGAGGAACACCGTGCGCAGGCTGTCGTGTCGGTCGACGGCGGCCTGCCAGGCTTCGGCGAATGCCTGGGGGTCCAGGCCGCTGATGTCCAGGCGCATCTGGTTGATGTAGCTGCGACCGTCCAGGTCGTGGGCTTCCTTCTCGTAGAGTGTATGGAACAGCATGCCTTGCTGCAGCGGCGACAGCGGATAGAGGTCGTCAATCAATGCCAGGTCGATCGGCAGGGCATCCAGTTGCGCCTGGTCGAGCCCGGCCAGCGGGAAGTCCAACGGGGTAGCGCCCTGATTCAGGCTGTCACAGCAGTGGTCGATCAGTGCGCCGAGCTCTGCGACATAGTCCTCTGCCAGACGCTCTATCACCTGCGGGGCGAAGCGGTTCTGGTCATAGGTCCAGCTCAGGCTCAACTCGCCGGCGTACACCTGGCCATTGATGCTCAGCCAGTTGCTCAGCGGGGCATCGGCGTGTTTCTCGGCACCTGCCGCTTCGCTGGCCGGTATCAGCAGCGGTTGCTGGGTGTCATCGAAGCTGGTGTCGAACTGGCCGAGGTAGTTGAAGGTGATACGTGCATCTGGCAGCGCCTGCAACACGTCGCGCACGGCTTGCTCGCCCAGGTAGCGCAGGGCACCGAATCCGATGCCTTTGTCGGGTATGCCACGCAGTTGCTCCTTGACCTGCTTGATGGTGGCCTGCAGGTCATGTCCCGCCGACAGCCGGAGCGGGAAGGCACTGGTGAACCACCCCACGGTACGGGTGAGGTCCAGCCCTTCACTCAGCTCTTCGCGGCCATGCCCTTCGAGCTGGATGAGGTTGTCGGCCTGTCCGGTCCAGCGTGCGAGTACTCGGGCCAGCGCGCTGAGCAGCAGGTCGTTGACCTGGGTGCGGTAGGCCGCAGGCGCCTGTTGCAGCAGGCGCCGCGTGCGTTCGCTGTCCAGGTGCGAATCGAGCAGCGCGACCTGTGCCGGTGCGCCCATGGCGCTCCGGGCATCGGGCAGGTCGGCTGCGATGGCCTGGTGCTGGTCCAGCCAGTAGTCCAGCTCGCCGATAGCCTGGCCCCTGGCATGCTCGCGCAGCGCCTGGGCGAAGGCCTGCAGCGAACTGGTACGGGCCGGCAATTGGGGGGGCTGGCCAGCCAGGCACTGCTGGTAGGCGCTTTGCAGGTCATCAAACAGGATGCGCCAGGAAACCCCGTCGATCACCAGGTGGTGGGCTACCAGTAACAGGCGTTGACGCCCATCGGCCAGGCTCACCAGCAGCGCGCGCAGCAACGGGCCGTGTTCGAGGTCCAGGCTGCGCTGGGCGCGTTCGCACAACTGCTCCAGTTCGCGATCATCGCACGCCACCGCTTGCAGCAGGGCGTTGTGGGCGTCGGCAGGCGCGCGGTAGACGCTGTTCCAGCCCTGTGCCTGCTGGGTGAAACTCAGGCGCAATGCGTCGTGGTGGTTGATCAGGGTGTTCACTGCCTGTTCCAGCACAGCGGCATCGAGTGGCTGCCCGGCCGGCTTGAGCAGGACCGACTGGTTCCAGTGATGACGTGATGGCACCGGCGTATCGAAGAATGCCTGCTGAATCGGCAGCAGCGCGACCGTGCCGCTGGCCGGCCCCTGGTCGATGTGTGCAACCGGGTCGTCGAACTGTGCGACCTGGGCCAGCCCCTGCACGGTCTGGTGCTGGAACAGCTGTTTGGGAGTAAAGCGAATGCCAGCCTGACGGGCGCGGCTGACCACCTGGATGGAGACGATCGAGTCGCCACCCAGTTCGAAGAAGTTGTCGTTCAAGCCGATGTTCGGCTGCTTGAGCACCTCCTGCCAGAGCATCGCGATCTGGCGTTCCATGGCGCTTTGCGGGGCCGCGTACCGGTAGCCGGTGGGCGCGGTGTCGGGCATAGGCAAGGCCTTGCGGTCGAGCTTGCCGTTGCGTGTCAGGGGCAGGCCGTCGAGCAGCAGCAAGTGGGCCGGTACCATGTAGGCCGGCAGTTGCTGTTTGAGCCCGGCGATCAGGGCCTGGCGCAACTGGTCCTGCGCCTGAGCATCGGGCAACGGCCGGGTGGCCACCACATAGGCCACCAGGCGCTGGTTGCCCAGGTAGTCCGGGGCCAGTACCACGGCTTCGGCCACCTGGGGCTGTCGCAGCAGGCGTGCCTCGATCTCGCCCAGTTCGATGCGCAGGCCGTGCAGCTTGATCTGGTGGTCGATGCGGCCGACATAGTCGATCACGCCGTCGTCGCGATAGCGGGTCAGGTCGCCACTGCGGTACAGGCGCTCGCCGTGTCCGGCGAAGGGGTCTGGCACGAAGCGTTCGGCGGTCAGCCCGGGTCGGGCGTGGTAGCCGCGGGCCAGGGCCACGCCACCGATCAGCAGCTCGCCACTGACGCCGATGGCGCAGGGGTTCAGCTCGTGGTCGAGCACGTGGGTGCGCAGGTTGCTGATTGGCTGGCCGATGGGGACGATGGCGCCGTCGGGCGTGGCCGGCACGCTGTAGCAGCACGTGTCGATGGTGGCTTCGCTGGGCCCGTAGAGGTTGTAGATACGGGCGTCGCTGACGCTGCGCAGTTGCTGCACCAACGCCGGGCTTAGCGCTTCGCCGCCCAGCAGGATTGCCCGCAGGCTGGCCAGTGATGTGCGCTCGGCCTGGCCCATCAGGGCTTGCAGCAGCGAGGGCGCGGCTTGCAGCACGGTGATGCGCTGGGCCTGCACTTCGGGCCACAGCAGCGACATGTCGTCGTTCAGTTCAGGGCCAGCCAGCACCAGTTGCGCGCCGTTGAGCAACGGCAGCCAGAACTCCCAGACCGAGGCATCGAAGCTGAACGCGGTTTTTTGCAGCACCCGGTCCTGGGCCTGCAATTGCAGGGTCTGCTGCATCCACAGCATGTGGTTGGTGAGTGCGCCATGACGAACCTGCACACCCTTGGGGCGACCGGTGGAGCCGGAGGTGTAGATGATGTAGGCCAGGTTGTCCGCGTCGACCACTGGCGTCGGGTTGCTGTCGGCATACCCCTGCAGTTCGTTGTCGGCCTGCTCCAGCAGCATGACCGGCAGGGCCTCGGGCAGCAGCAGGCCAGGGTGCACCGATGCCTGGGTCAACAGCAGTGCAATGTCGCTGTGCTCGATCATGTAGGCCAGGCGATCCTGCGGGTAGCCGGTGTCCAGCGGCACATAGGCGCCCCCGGCCTTGAGCACGCCCAGCAGCCCGATCACCATCTCCAGGCTGCGCTCGCACGCAATGCCCACGCCGACCTCTGCACCTACGCCCAGCTCCAGGAGCTTGTGCGCCAGGCGGTTGGCGCGCTGGTTGAGTTGACGATAGGTGAGAGCGGCACTGCCCAGGCGTACGGCGACGGCATCCGGGGTGGCGTGCGCCTGACGTTCGAACAGGGTCTGCAGGTTGGCATGCGCGCCGAAGTCCGTGGCTGTGGCGTTCCAGGTGTGGAGGGCCATCTGCTGTTCGGCACGCTCGAGCATTGGCAGCTCGCCCAGGCGCAGTTGAGGCGTTTCGACAAGCCCCTGAAGCAGGTGCTGCCAGTGGCCGGCCAGACGCTTGATGGTCTGTGGCAGGAACAGTGCGGTGCTGTAGCTGAACGTGGCGTCGATCTGCTGCTGGCTGTAGTCGATCTCCAGCGACAGGTCGAACTTGGCCTGCTGCTGCTCGACACCGAGAAATTCCACCTCCAGGCCATCCAGGCGTAGTTGTGCTGCTTCCTGGTTGGCCACGCGCCAGTTGAACAGCGTCTGGAACAGCGGGTTGGCCTGGGTGCTGCGTTGCAGTTGCAGGTCTTCCAGAATCAGCTCGATGGGGTAGTCGGCGTGCTCCAGTGCGGCCAGCGACTGTTCGCGCAGGCGTTGAAGGAATTCGGCGACGGGTTGCGCGCCGTCGAGTCGGGCACGGTACACCTGGCTGCTGACGAAGAAGCCGACCAGCGCCTGTGTCTGGCCCTGGCTGCGGGTTGCATTGGGCACGCCGACGGTGAAGTCGTGCTGGCCGGTATAGCGACCCAGCAGCAGTTGCCAGGCACCCAGCAGCACGATGAAGGGGGTCAGCCCCTGTTGCTGGCAGAACCGCTGCAGGGCGCTGCCCAGCGAGGCCGGCAGGGTTAGGCAATGGTTGCCGACGAGGTGTAGCTGGTCTGGTGCATGCGGCCTGTCGAAGGGCAGGTCCAGGCTCGGCAGCTCGCCGTCGAGCACTTGCTTCCAATGGGCGGTCGCGCGTTCGTGGGCGGCGCTGAGCGGGTACTGCTGGCGCTGCCAGTGCGCGTAGTCGGCGTATTGGATCGACGGCCGCTGCAGGCCACCGGGCAGGCCTACCTGCGCTTGCGCAAAGGCTTGGGCCAGGTCCTGCAGCAGGATCGCATTGGACCAGGCATCGGACACGATGTGGTGCATGTTCAGTAGCAGCACGTGCTCGCTGGCACCGGTACGCAACAGCGTGCCGCGAATCAGAGGTGCCTGGCTCAGGTCGAACGGTTGGGCCAGGTCGGCGTCATGGTGCCGGCGTATGGCTGCGTCGCGCTCGGTGGCGGGCAGTTCGCCCAGGTTGTGCCGTGCAAGTATCAGTCGCGCCTGGCGGTCGACCTGCTGCTGCGCCAGGTTGTCGATTTCGACGAAGCGGGTGCGCAGGATATCGTGCTTGTCGATCACTGCATTCAACGCCTGCTCCAGCGCGTCGGCGTTCAGCGGACCGTTCAGGCGCAGTGCGCGAGGCAGGTTGTAGGCACAGCTCTGCGGGTCGAACTGCTGCAGGAACCAGAGGCGCTGCTGAGCGAAGGACAAGGCGCCATGCGAGGGTGCGCAACCGGCCTTGATCACGTGTTCGGAGCCGGCTTCGTCGGCCAGCAGCAGGGCCAGCAGGTCGTCGTCGGAGGGGTGGTTCATCTGATTCATGTCGATCTCGTCGCCGTCGGCAGAAATTGAGCGTTGTCAGGAAGACGAAGGGCGACGAATGCGATTTAGTTGCAAAGGCGGGCAGCGGCGAGCGGCGGTGCGCTCGCCGGTTCAAGGCGTTCAGGCGAAGACTTTTTCGCTGACCACACGACCGCCGTGCATGCGCACCAGTTGGTCGGCCACGTCGAAATAGCGGTCGTCGTGGGAGATCACGATGATGGTCTTGCCCAGGCGTTTGAGATCGGGCAGCAGCTCGGTGTAGAAGATCCGGCGGAAGGTCGGATCCTGGTCGGCGGCCCATTCGTCGAACACCAGCACCGGGCGCCCGTCGAGCCATGCATTGACCAGGGCCAGGCGCTTGCGCTGGCCGGTGGACAGGTCGGTGGTGGTGAAGGCGCCGTCGCGCACGCTGACCTTGTGCGCGATCTCCAGGCGTTCCAGGTACTGCGCGGCATCGTCGGGCAAGGCGCCTTCGCGCTGCACCAGTTCGTCGAACAGGAAGTAGTCGGCAAAGATGGTGGTGAACAGCTGGCGGTAATCGTCCAGGCCAGGCGCATCAACAGCCTTGCCGTTGAGCAGCACCATGCCCTGTTGCGGCGTGTACAGGCCCAGCAGCAGCTTGATCAGGGTGGTCTTGCCGCAGCCGTTCTCGCCGACGATGAACAGGATCTCGCCGGGCTCGATGTTCAGGTTGACCGGCCCCAGGCGGAAGGGCGCGGCGCCGGGTGCCGCCGGGAAGCTGTATTGAACGTCGCGCATTTCCAGGCCCTCGAAGGCGCCTGCGGGCTTTTCTGCAGCGCTGAGCAGCAGGTGTGGCTCGGGCGAGGAGAAGCGCTCGGCCAGGTCGGCGATGCGGCGGAAGGCGATTTGCGCCCGGCTGATGATCGGGATGTTGCCGATCAGGTTCTCCAGTGGGCCTTTCATGTACAGCAGTACCAGCACGAAGCCGCTCAGCGCGGTGGGGTTGCTGGCCGGCCAGAACGCCTGCAGGGCCAGGGCCAGGCCGATGACCACGAAGAACAGCATCGAACCCAGGCTCTTGGCGATCACGAAGATGTTGATGGCGCGTACATGGGTATCGCAGATGAAGTCGGCGGTGCCCTGGATGTTGCGGGTGAACATGGCGTGGCGGCGTGGGCGGTGGATGCGCAGTTCCTTGGCGCCCTCGGCGATTGCCTGGTAGTGCTTCTGCAGGTTGTCCTCGGCGTCGCGCGCGGCATGGAAACCCTTGACGCCGCGGCGCTGGGCAAAGAACTGCACCGCCGAACCGATGCCGATGGCGATCAGGGTCATCAGGCAGATCGGCCAGGACAGCATCGCCAGGTAGCCCAGGCAGCCGATCACCACGGTCAGCGAGATGGCCAGTGGCGCGAACGAAAAGGCGAAATCGCTGATGGTGTCGACGTCGTGGGTCAGCACCGGGATCAGGCGGTGGGTACGGTAGCGCTCGATCTGCTCGATCGGTGCGGCGAGCACCTTGGCGCCCAGGTCCTTGCGCAGCTTGGCGATGATGTTCTGGCCGACGTAGTTGCTGCCGATATCGGCCACGATGGTGCTGAGCAGGGCCAGAACGCATAGCCCGGTAAACGCCAGGACCACGCCCTTGCCCATGCCGCCGGCATCGTGCAGGCCCTGGTTGACGGTGGCCAGCAGGGCGGTGACGCTCAGGCCTCCGACGATACCCAGCGCGATCGAGGCGATCACGATGGCGCGGTAAGGCCTGAGCAGGCTGAAGAGTTCGCGAATGGCGCTACGCGGTGCTGCGGTCATGAAACTACCTCGGTCGCGACGTGGCTACGTGCTAAGGGCGAGTGGACCCGCGCACGGCGGGCTGTCTGAAACTGGACGAGTGGATGCGCGGGGGATTTAGTGAGGGCGCCGGCGCGGCACCGGCGCCCTGGCCGGTCGGCTACAGGTCGCGCATCACACGAAAGCCCAGCCAGTCGCCGGCGTTGTCCGAACAGCGGTCGTTGCGGTTGCCTGAGCGCGAGAAGATCGGCGCTTCGGTCCAGTCGTTGCCGCGGATGTGCCGGTAGTCGCAGGTGGGGTCGCTCGGCTTGGGGTCGATCCAGGCGCTGCCATCGGTGGGTGCGCCGACGTAATCGTCATGCACGCTGTCGGCGACCCATTCGTAGACGTTGCCGTGCATGTCGTACATGCCGAAGGCGTTGGGGGGGAAGCTGCCCACCGGGGCGGTGAAGCTGAAGCCGTCTTCAGGCCCGTAGGTGTTGGCATGCCTGGCGATGCTGTATTCCTTGCCTTCGTCGAAGGGGAACGGGAAGGGGCCGGTGCTGCCGGCACGTGCGGCGTACTCGCGTACCGACTCGCTGAGCATGCGGTAGGGCTTGCCGGTCTTGTTCGACAGCCAGTCGATGTAGCGCTGCGCTTCGTGCCAGGTCATGCAGACGGCGGGGTGACGCGCGGTGGTCGGGTAGCTGGGGTTGCCGGCGCTGCATTTGCGGCCGGGGCGGTCATCGGCGTCGGGCATCTTGTAGCCGGTGTCGCGCAGAAATGCCTGCCACTGGCCGATGGTCACGGTGAAGCGGCTGACGGCAAATGGCTTGCTGAAGGTCACCTGGTGCAGCGGGCCTTCGTCGGGCTGGTGGCCGACTTCGTCATCAGGGGTGCCCATGGTAAAGCTGCCGCTGGGCAGCACGACCATTTCAGGGCAGTCCTTGCAGTCCTGGAACACCTCGCCCGGGGGCGGTACGGCGGCGTGTGCGGCGGGCATCAGGCAGGCGAGCAGGGCACCAAGGGCCAGTGCGTTGTGCCAGGGGGTCGGGATCATCTGGGGTCTCCATGAGGGGCGGATCGCTGCACGCAGGCAGGGACGGTACGCGGTGTGCTCCCCAGGAAGAACGAGCGCAGGGCCGATTAATTTATCCGGCACCGGGTGTGGCGCCGACACTAAATTTAACCTTCAAGCCTACGTCCTAGCTTGGATAAAGCCTGCTTCCAGGCTGATACAGGTAGGGCAATGACGATATCTCGACGAGGATTTGTCGCAGGCCTGGCACTGACCGGTGCTGCGGTGCCTGCTGCGTTGTACGCGCACAAGGAACTGACGCGACCCGAGCATCCGGTTACCCCGGGGGAAGCCAGGGTCGAGCTGCCGGATACGGCAGGACGCCAGTTGGCCGATCAGTTGCGCGGGGTGTGGAGCCTGCGCCTGGAAGGGCGCGATGCGGGACTGGACGGCCTGGCCACGCATGACCTGGAGGTGTTCATCGACATTGCACCGCGCGGGCGCGCGGTTCGCGGTTTCATCGACACCGCGCAGGCCCTGCGTGCCCCCGCGGCCCCGCGCTACAGCCTGCTGGGCGACCTGGCCACGCCGGGAGCGGGGGAGCTGACGTGGCGCCTTTTCGATCGGGAGCAGGGGCTGCAGCAACCGGTCTACGAATTGAGCATGGTGCTGGATGAGGTGTGGGGTGAATTTGCCAATGCCGGCAGCGGCACGCTTACCGGGCGCATTGCGCGCCTGGACCGCAGCCTTGCCCTGGTACAGCAGGACAACCGTTTTGTCGCCACCCGCAAGCTGTTCCCGGAAGCACGCGAGCGCATAGGCTTGCAGCCGGCCCTGCTGAACTGGCTGATTTCCGACGAGCACAGGTTGTTTCACCAACTCTGGCACGCTTCGCGTGACCAGTGGCACTCGTTGCCCGAAGACAAGCGCAATGCTCTGCGCGGGCTTGGCTGGCAGCCCGGAACGCGCGAGCGCGAGCGCGATGCGCGGGGGCCGACCAAGGACCGCAATGGCTCCGGGGTGGATTTTCTGTTCATGCATCGACATATGCTGCAGACCGCGCGGGGGTTGCAGGACCTGCCTTCCTGGCCGCGCTTTCCGGCGCCACAGCCGGAGCTTGAACGCGACCGCCTGGGCTTTGCGCGCTACTTCGACAACCATGACGGCTGTGCGGTGCCGCCAACCTGGCTGGCGCCGGGGGATGCCGAGTACACCCAGTGGGTCAGTGACATCAAGAGTGCCGAGACCTACCACAGCAATTTCGAGGTATGGGAGTCGCAGTACCGCGACCCGCGCTACCTGTCGCGCCTGACCCTGGGACAGCTGGGCTCGGAGATGGAGCTGGGCCTGCATGACTGGCTGCACATGCGCTGGGCGTCGGTGCCGCGTGACCCGTCCAACGGTGCGCCAGTACCCATGGCGCGTGACCTGGACGACTTCTCGGCGCGTTGGTACGGGCCCGAAAACGACTTTCTCGGCGATCCGTTTTCCTCCCATGTGAACCCTGTGTTCTGGCTGTTCCATGGCTGGATCGATGACCGTATCGAAGACTGGTTCCGCGCCCACGAACGCTTCCACCCCGGCCAGGTGACGCGCAACCGGGTCAATGGCGTGCCGTGGTTCGCCAAGGGGCGCTGGGTCGATATCAGGCAGCCCTGGCTGGGCCCTGTGACCCATGGTTGCAGCACCACGCCAGGCCTGCAGCCGGGCAAGAGTGTGGAGATGGACCCGGAGACCATGAAGCTGGCGCTGCGGGTGATCGTCGCCAATACCAAGGACAAGCAGCGTTTCAAGGGGTTGCTGCGCCGGGTGCCGCAACGGCCCTGGTACGCGCGTCACCTGGTGGTCACGCGTCGCACCTGAGGGCAGGTGCAGTCATTGCACCTGCCACCCCCCTCCCACAGCCTTGTACAGGGCGATGCTGGCCTGCAGTCGCTGCAGATGCAGCAGCACGGCCTCGTCCTGGCTTTCGTACAGGCTGCGTTGCGCGTCCAGCACATTGAGCAGCAATTCGGCGCCTGCCTCGTAGCGTGTGCGTGCAATGTCGAAGGCCTGCTGGGCCTGGTTCAGCTCGACGCGCTGCCATTGGCGCTGGCGATCGAGGCCGTCGATGCTGTTGAGGGCCTTTTCGACATCGGCAAATGCGTTGATCAGTTCGCCGCGGTATTTTTCCAGCAGTTCCTGCTGCACGGCGGTGGCCTTGTCGCGTTCGGCGCCGAGCCGCCCATTGTTGAAGATCGGCGCACTGAGGCCGGCCGCCAGGCTGTAGAACGGGTTGCGCAGCACGTCGGCGGCGACGTTGGCGCCGGAGCCCAGGCCGGCAGTCAGGGTCAACTTGGGCAGCATCGCGGCGCGCGCCACCTGCACGTCGGCCTTGGCCGCTGCCAGGCGAGCCTCGGCCGCGGCGATGTCTGGCCGGCGGCTGAGCAGGTCGCTGGGCAACCCGGCATCGATGCCAGGGGCGGCGATGCGGTTGAAATCGCTGGCGTGCAGGGTGAGGGCCTGCACCGGCTTGCCCAGCAATGCGGCCAGGGTGATGCGGGCCTCGGTGGCCTGCTGGCGCAGCAACGGCAGCCGGCGCTGCTGCGCAGCGACCAGTACTTGCTGCTGGGCCAGCTCAAGTGCAGTTGCCGAGCCCGCGTTGTACTTGGCGCGTACCACCTCCAGTACCTGCTGGGCGTTGGCCAGGTTGAGGCTGGCGATACGCTGCTGTTCGTCCAGGGCCAGGGCCTGCAGGTAGAAGCTGGCCACGTTGCTGAACAGGGTCAGGGTGACGGTAGCCTGGTCGAACTCGCTGGCCTTGAGGGCCTGCTCGGCACTGTCGCGTGCCGCCGCATTGCCGCCCCAGAAGTCGACCTCGTAGCTGGCGTTGAAGCTGGCGCTGTAGCTGACCGATTCTCGGTCGTTGGTGCTGCTGGAGGTGCCGTAGCCGTTGTGGTGCATCTGTTTTTCGCGATTGCCGGCCAGGGCTGCGCCAACTTCGGGCAGCAGCGTGCCGCCAGCGATGGTGCGCGCCGCACGGGCCTGGCGCACGCGGGCGATGGCAGCGGCAATGTCGTAGCTGCCGCTGTCGGCCTGTGCGATCAGTTGGTCGAGTTCGGGACTGGCAAAGCTGCGCCACCAGGCGCGGTTGCTGTCGCGCACCGCCTGGGTGTTGGCTGACTGCCACTGTTGTGGCGGGGCAAACCCGATGTCCGGCGGGGTGGGTGGAGTGCTGCAGGCACTGAGCAGCAGGGCCAGGCTCAATGCGCTCAAGAGCGGTTTCATCGGAGGTTCATTCACTGGTGAGGGCCTTGACCGGATCGAGACGGGCTGCTTTGCGTGCGGGCATGAAACCGAATACCACGCCGGTGATGACCGCGCAGGTGAATGCGCCAAGCATGGCGCCCAGGGTAAAGGCCACGGCAATGTCGGCCAGCAGCAGGCCGCCGCCGATCAACAGCGCCAGGGCAATGCCGGTGATGCCACCGACCATCGACAGCAGCACCGCTTCGCTGAGGAACTGGCGCAGGATGTCGCGCTGGCGGGCGCCGGTGGCCATGCGGATGCCGATTTCGCGAGTGCGTTCGCGCACGGTCATCAGCATGATGTTCATCACCCCGATGCCGCCCACCAGCAGCGAAATGGCTGCGATTGCGCCCAGCATCAGCGACAGGGTGTTCTGGGTGCGGGCCTCGGCCTGGATCAGCGCCGCATCGTTGGTCAGCTCGAAATCATGCTTGCCGTTGTGCAGGCGGCGCATCAGGTGATCGATGGCCTGCTCGGTTTCCTTGACCCGGCCCGAGTCGACTGCGCCGATGGTGACGTACTCCGGATCGCGGCTGCCGAACAGGCGCACGGCAGCGGCGGAGTAGGGCACCACGATGCGGCCATCGCTGTCCTGATTGCCGGAGCTGGAACCTTTTTCGGCGAGTATGCCGATGACCTGGAAGGGCACGTTGCCGATCAGGATGTACTGACCAATAGGGTCGCCGGCATCCTTGAGGAGTTTTTCCCTGACCTTGTGACCGATCACCGCGACGGCTGCGGCAGCATGTTCGTCAGCGTCGGTGAAAAAGCTGCCTTCGACCACCGGCCAGTTGAAGATCTCGGGGAAGTGGGTGTTGTTGCCGCCGACGTAGAAGCGCTGGTTGCTGTTGCCGTAACGCACCGTCAGTTCGCTGCCGATGACCGGCATGATCATCTTCACCTGCGGTAACTGCGCCACTGCTGCCACATCGTCGAGGGTCACCACTCCGGCGGGGGCGTTGTGCGTTGGCTCGCTGCCGCTGAGGTAAAGGATGTTGGAGCCGAAGGCGGCCATCTGCGCCATGACCTGGCGCTTGCTGCCTTCGCCGACGGCCAGCATCACCACCACCGAGGCCACGCCGATGACGATGCCGAGCAGGGTCAGGGCGGTGCGGAAGCGGTTGATCCACATCAGGCGCCAGGCGGCCTGCAGGGCTTCGATGAGCTCGCCTTTCCAGGCCCCGCTCTGGGTGGCGCCGCGGTCCAGGCGCTGGCGCAGGTCGTCTGCATTCAGGCTGGCCACCGCTGCGCGCGCTGGCGCCGCCGCGTTGGCCGAGTCGCTTAGGATCAGGCCGTCGCGGATCTCGATGATGCGCTTGGCGCGCGCGGCGACTTCGCGGTCATGGGTGATCAGGATCACGACGTGGCCCTGGCCTGCCAGTTCGTCGAGCAGGCTCATCACTTCGGCGCCGCTCTGGCTGTCGAGGGCGCCGGTGGGTTCGTCGGCCAGGATGATGTGGCCGCCGTTCATCAGCGCGCGGGCAATCGAGACGCGTTGTTGCTGACCGCCGGACAGCTGGTGCGGACGGTTGCCCGTGCGGGTGGCCAGGCCCAGTCGGGCCAGCAGCCCGGCCGCGCGGGCATGGCGCTCGGCGGCAGGGGTACCGGCGTAGATTGCCGGCATCTCGACGTTTTCCTGGGCCGACCCGGAGGCGATCAGGTGGTAGCCCTGGAACACGAAGCCGAAGGCTTCGCGACGGATCCAGGCCAGTTCGTCGCTGTCCAGTTCGGCGACATCCTTGCCAGCAAAGTAGTACTGGCCGCTGGTGGGGCGGTCGAGGCAGCCCAGGATGTTCATCAGGGTCGACTTGCCCGAGCCCGAAGCCCCGACGATGGCAACGAACTCACCGGGCTGGATGGCCAGGCTGATACCGCGTACCACCTCGACCTTGGGCGTGTCGATGCCGCCGTAGGATTTGCGTATGTCGCGCAGTTCGATCAGGGGCGTGGACATTCAGCCTCCACTGGCGGCGGGCGCGCCGATCAGCAGGGTGTCGCCCTCGGCCAGGCCTTCGAGGATCTGCACGCGCAGGCGATCGCTGAGGCCGGCGCGAACCTGGCGTTGCTCGACCTTGCCGTTGGGGTGCAGTACCTGGACCAGGCGCATGTCGTTTTGCCGGGCATCGGGCTCCAGCGCCACGATCGGGGCAGTGAGCACGTTGCTGGCCTGGCCGGCGACGAAGAACACCTGGGCGGTCATTTCCGCCATCAGGGAATTGTCGACGTTGTCCACGTCCAGCAGGACGGTATACAGCACGACCTTGCCCCCACCGCCGGAGGCGCTGGAGCTGGTGGGGCTGCCACCGCCCTGGCTGATCTGGTCGAGCGGCTTGGGCGGTACCGGCAGGATCTGGCGCACGGTGCTGCTCCAGCGGCGCTTGCCGCCGGCCAGGGTGGTGAAGTAGGCCTGCATGCCGGGTTTGACGTTGCCGATGTCGGCCTCCGAGACCTCAGCCCATACGGTCATCGGCGACAGCTTGGCGATGCGCAGGATCAGCGGTGTTTGCTGCTGCGCGTTGAGTGTCTGGCCCTCACGCGCATCCACGGCGACCACCGTGCCGGACATCGGCGCGTAGATACGCGTGTAGCCCAGCTCTGCCTCGTCGCTGCGCAGGCTGGCCTGGGCCTGCAGGATTTGCGCCTGGAACATGCCGATGCGTGCCTGGGTGACTTTCAGTTGTGCCTGTGCGGTCTGCACATCCTCTTCGCGGGTAGCGCCGCTGGCGGCCAGTTGCTGCTGGCGCTTGAGCTGATGCTCGGCCAGGGTGTACTGGGCGCGCTGCTCCTGCAGCTGGGCCTTGAGGTTCTCGATCGAATAGCGGCCTGCATCGAGGCGTGCCTTCTGGGTCGAAGGGTCGATCTCGACCAGCAGTTGGCCTTCCTCGACGTGGTCTCCGGTTTCCACATGCAACTTGCGGATCTGTCCCGAGGCCTGGGCGCCGACATCGACATAGCGGCGTGGCTGCAGGGTGCCGAGTGCTGTCACGCTGCTTTCGATGTCGGCGCGGGTGACCTTGATGGTGTTCGAGGGCTCACCACCCAATGGCAGGGTTTGCCAGGCCGCCAGGCTGCCGGCGGCGAGCAGGCCGAGGCCGCAGAGCAACAGGCGGCGATTTTTCGTAAGACGTGTCATGCGGGCTTCCAGCCAGAAGGGTTGACCCGCGAGTTGCTGGCGTAGACAGCGCAGGCACGGGGGCTCCTCGTTAGACGAGCTATATGCACAGGAATTTACCGGCGCACATTCAGGGTCGCAGGCCGTGCAGTCGGGTAATCTGCGAGGCGTGACGGAGGTTGCTGAGAATAATAATAATTTGTATTGTTGCCTACTGGCTTCACCCTGATTCTCCATTCTCGGCGCTTTAGCGCCGAATCCTGGCCAGGTGTCGTTTTGGAAAACTACTATCGCGAACTGGTGAGCTTTCTGTGTGTTCGGCTGGGCAGTCGCCAGGCGGCCGAGGACGTGGCCCACGACGCTTATGTGCGAGTGCTCGAGCGACATGGCGAACAGCAGATCGAGTATCCGCGGGCCTTTCTCTACCGTACCGCGCTGAATCTGGTGATCGACGACCATCGGCGTAGTCAGGTGCGGCACAACGAGCCGCTGGAAGTGCTCGACACCGACGAGGCATTCCGTTCGCCGGCGCCCTGCCAGCGCATGGACATGGATCGCCGACTGGAGCTGATGCAGCAGGCGTTGGGGGAACTAAGCCCTGGGTGCCGGGACAGTTTCCTTCTACGCAAGCTGGAGGGGCTTTCTCACCAGCAAATTGCCGAAAGACTCGGAATTTCTCGCAGTCTGGTGGAAAAAAATATCGTCAATGCCATGAAGCATTGCCGGGCGCGGATGCGCCAAAATTCCGTCTGATGCACTGGTCAGCAACAAACAATTGAGGCTGCGCCTTGATTTCCCGGCATTTCCCTACAACTATCTATCAGATCCGTCACCTGACGTAATGCCTGTCGCAGCCTGAGGTTTATCGTGGCGTAGTAGCGGTCAAGGAATGTCTTCCATGCTCTCTATCCAGGCCCTTCCGATGCCCGACAAGTCCATGCGAATCCTGATTGCCGATGAGCACCCCATCCAACTGCTGCAGTTGGAGAAGATGCTCAACGGCCTGGGGTATTACCGGATTGCCCCTGTCGAGACCTTCGACGACCTGCAGCGCCTGGTGCAGAACGCGCTTTTGCCGTTCAGTCTGCTGGTCGGAAATATCGACCTGGCCAGCCACGTGGGGGTCGATCTGGAGCGGTTCTGTCGCGTGAGTACGCAGATCCAGCATGTGCTGCTGTATGAGTCGCAACACCTTCGCGTACCTGCGGTGCCTGCTGGCCAGCGTCAGGCGGTGAGCGTCAGCCTGCCCAAGGTGCCCGACAACGAGGCCCTGCAGTCCTTCATGGCTATCATCGATGCCCCACTGCTGCTTGGGCAGTTGCCCAACCCCGGGTACAGGCCTGCTGGTAACGCGCCCCCCATGCGCCGCCTGAACATGGGGCATACGATGTTCCCTCGCGAGGCCTGAGCCGTTCGCCGCTTTTTGGTATGCTCTGCGCCTGTCCTGGCGCGCCTTGCTGCGCGCAGTGAGCCTATCGAAGCGGATGCCTTTATGACTGCCACCAACCCTGCGCGCCCGCTGCGGCTTTCGCGCGACGACCACAAGACCCTGGGCCTGGCGGCGCTGGGCGGTGCGCTGGAGATCTACGATTTCATCATCTTCGTGTTCTTCGCGCTGACCCTGAGCCAGCTGTTCTTCCCGCCCGAGATGCCGGAGTGGCTGCGTCTGCTGCAGAGCTTCGGGATCTTCGTCACCGGGTACCTGGCGCGGCCGCTGGGCGGCATCCTGATGGCGCATTTTGCCGATCACCTGGGGCGCAAGAAGGTGTTCAGCCTGAGCATCCTGATGATGGCGCTGCCGTGCCTGCTGATCGGGGTGATGCCGACCTATGCCGACATCGGCTACGCGGCGCCGCTGATCCTGCTGGGCCTGCGCATTCTGCAGGGCGCGGCGGTGGGCGGCGAGGTGCCAAGCGCCTGGACCTTCGTCGCCGAGCATGCGCCGGCCGGGCGGCGGGGCTATGCGCTGGGTTTTCTGCAGGCCGGGCTGACGTTCGGCTACCTGCTGGGCGCGCTGACCGCCACGGCGCTGGCCCAGGTGTTCACCGCCCAGGAGATTCTGGACTACGCCTGGCGCTATCCATTCTTGCTGGGCGGGGTGTTCGGCGTGATCGGGGTGTGGCTGCGCCGCTGGCTGAGCGAGACGCCGGTGTTCCTGGCGCTGCGCGAGCGGCGTGAACAACCGGTGGCCTTCCCGCTGCGCACGGTGCTGCGCGAGCACCGCCGCGCGCTGGTGCCGGCGGCCCTGCTGACCTGCGTGCTGACCTCGGCGGTGGTGGTGCTGGTGGTGATTACCCCGACGGTGATGCAGCAGCGCTTCGGCATGAGCGCGGCCGACACCTTCGCCCTGAGCGCGCTGGGTATCGTGTTCTTGAACATCGGTTGCGTGCTGGCCGGCTTGCTGGTGGACCGGGTAGGTGCCTGGCGCGCGCTGATGGTCTACAGCCTGTTGCTGCCGTTGGGAGTGGGGGCGCTGTATGCCAGCCTGATCGGCGGCTGGGGCTGGACCGGGGTGGCCTATGCGCTGGCAGGGCTGGCCTGTGGTGTGGTGGGGGTGGTGCCGTCGGTGATGGTCGGGCTGTTTCCGCCGGCCATTCGCGTGTCGGGGATTTCCTTTACCTACAACCTGGCCTATGCGCTGTGGGCCAGCACCACGCCGCTTATGCTGATTGCGCTGATGCCGTGGAGCCCATGGGTGTGTGTGGGGTTCTGCCTGCTGATGGGCACGGTGGGCCTGCTCACGGCGGTGTACTTCAGTGCGCGGGAGGACCTGCGGGCCGGGGATGAACTGGTGTTGGCGAAGGTGTGAGACCGTTTGCTCGAACGCCTTCACGAAAAAGCCCCCAGCGCCGCAAGGCGTGGGGGCTTTTTTTTGTGGGCGGTACTTACATGTTCGGGTAAGTCGGGCCGCCAGCACCTTCCGGGGTGACCCAGGTGATGTTCTGCGAAGGGTCCTTGATGTCACAGGTCTTGCAGTGCACGCAGTTCTGGGCGTTGATCTGGAAGCGCTTGCTGCCGTCTTCCTGGCTGATCACCTCGTATACGCCGGCCGGGCAGTAGCGCTGCGCCGGTTCGTCGTACAGCGGCAGGTTGGTGCCGATCGGAATGCTCGGGTCGGTCAGCTTAAGGTGGCACGGCTGCTCTTCTTCATGGTTGGTGCTGGAGAGGAACACCGAGCTCAGCTTGTCGAAGCTCAACTTGCCATCGGGCTTGGGGTAATCGATCTTCTTCGAGTCGGCCGCCAGCTTGAGGCAGGCGTAGTCCGGCTTGGTGTCGTGCAGGGTGAACGGCAGCTTGCCGCCGAACCAGTTCTGGTCGACATAGTTGAATGCCGCGCCGAGCATCGGGCCGAACTTGTGCATCGCCGGGCCGAAGTTGCGGCTGGCGAACAGTTCTTCGTACAGCCAGCTGGCCTTGAAGCCGTCGACGTAGGCGGTCAGTTCGTCGCCACCCTCGCTACCGGCCAGCAGCGCATCGGCCACCGCTTCGGCTGCGAGCATGCCGGACTTCATGGCGGTGTGGCTGCCCTTGATCTTGGCCACGTTCATGGTGCCCAGGTCGCAGCCGATCAGCGCGCCGCCCTTGAATACCATTTTCGGCAGCGAGTTCAGGCCGCCCTTGGCCAGGGCACGGGCGCCATAGCTGATGCGCTTGCCACCCTCCAGGTACTGGGCGAGCACCGGGTGGTGCTTGAGGCGCTGGAACTCGTCGAACGGGGAGAGGTAGGCGTTGGCATACGACAGGTCGACGATCAGGCCGACCACCACCTGGTTGTTTTCCAGGTGATACAGGAACGAGCCGCCGGTGTTCTCGGTGCTCATCACGTCCAGCGGCCAGCCGGCGGTGTGGATCACCAGGCCTTGCTGGTGCTTGGCCGGGTCGATTTCCCAGATTTCCTTGAGGCCGATGCCGTAGTGCTGCACGTCGCTGGCGTTGTCCAGGTCGAAGCGCTTGATCAGTTGCTTGCCGATATGCCCACGGCAGCCTTCGGCGAACAGCGTGTACTTGCCGCGCAGTTCCATGCCGGGGGTGTATACGCCTTCCTTGGGGTTGCCTTCGCGGTCGACACCCAGGTCGCCGGTGATGATCCCGCGGACCACGCCGTTTTCATCGAACAGCGCTTCCTGGGCAGCGAAGCCTGGGTAGACTTCCACGCCCAGGTTCTCGGCCTGCTGGGCCAGCCAGCGGCACAGGTTGCCCAGCGAGATGATGTAGTTGCCTTCGTTGTGCATGGTCTTGGGCACGAACAGATCGGGCACCTTGACCGAGCTGCTGGCGTCGCGCAGCACGTAGATGTCGTCGCGCTTGACCTCGGTGTTCAGTGGCGCGCCGAGTTCTTTCCAGTCCGGGAACAGTTCGTTCAGGGCACGCGGCTCGAACACCGCACCGGAGAGAATGTGTGCACCGACCTCGGAGCCTTTCTCGACCACGCAGACGCTGATTTCATTACCGGCTTCGGCGGCCTTCTGCTTCAGTCGGCAGGCGGCGGACAGGCCTGCCGGGCCAGCGCCGACGATGACCACGTCGAATTCCATGTATTCGCGTTCCACAGGTTCTCTCCTACTCAAGGCTCATCGGTTTTTCTTTGTTGGCGGGTGTCAGGCGGTCATTTCGAAGTACCCGGGTGTGTAGCTCGGGTGATGACGGACTACACCGCTTTCTCTTGGCCGCGCATTATATCTACACCACTTGCGAGGTCCAATACAAACGTTTGTTTGAATTTGCCGCAGCCCAGTAAAATCAAAGACGCACGGCTTGAAGCTGGCTGGTTTGCCGTATTGACCGGATTGGGCGTTACGGTCAAGATACGGGCGGTTTTACGCTCGCCGTAGGCTGACCGTCGGATGCAGGAGCACCCCTAAAAACCAGGCAAAAAGCAGGGCAGTTACGCCAGGACCCGCCTTTGTAGTGGAGTTTACACGCCACGACAAACAATGACCCACGGGTTTTGCGCGCAAGCGTCGAGAACAGACTGCACAGTCAGTTGAATTTCACCTGCTCGCGTTCGTTTTTGGAGGTGCCCTTGTACCCACGCGCAATCGCCCGGTTCTGCCCAGGCGACATTCTTTTCACCGGAGAGTAACGAGGAATCCATGAAGGTTCTTGTAGCTGTCAAACGAGTGGTCGACTATAACGTCAAGGTTCGCGTCAAGGCGGACAACTCCGGCGTAGACCTTGCTAACGTCAAGATGTCCATGAACCCCTTCTGCGAAATCGCCGTAGAAGAAGCCGTGCGCCTGAAAGAGAAGGGCGTGGCGAGCGAAATCGTCGTCGTTACCGTCGGCCCGGCCACTGCCCAGGAGCAGCTGCGTACCGCCCTGGCACTGGGTGCCGACCGCGCCGTGCTGGTCGAGTCGGCTGAAGAGCTGACCTCGCTGGCCGTGGCCAAGCTGCTCAAGGCTGTGGTCGACAAGGAGCAGCCGCAGCTGGTCATCCTTGGCAAGCAGGCCATCGACAGCGACAACAACCAGACCGGCCAGATGCTGGCTGCGCTGACCGGTTATGCCCAGGGTACTTTCGCCTCCAAGGTGGAAGTGGCCGGCGACAAGGTCAACGTCACCCGTGAAATCGATGGCGGCCTGCAGACCGTTGCACTGAACCTGCCGGCCATCGTGACCACCGACCTGCGTCTGAACGAGCCGCGCTATGCGTCGCTGCCGAACATCATGAAGGCCAAGAAGAAGCCGCTGGAGACTGTGACTCCGGACGCGCTGGGCGTTTCCACCGCCTCTACCAACAAGACCCTGAAAGTCGAAGCGCCAGCTGCACGCAGCGCTGGTATCAAGGTCAAGTCGGTGGCTGAACTGGTCGAGAAACTGAAGAACGAGGCGAAGGTAATCTAAATGACTATCCTGGTTATCGCTGAACACGAAAACGGCGCCGTTGCCCCGGCGACCCTGAACACCGTTGCTGCCGCCGCGAAAATCGGTGGCGATATCCACGTACTGGTCGCTGGCCAGAACGTGGGTGGCGTTGCCGAAGCTGCCGCGAAAATCGCTGGTGTGGCCAAGGTGCTGGTAGCCGACAACGCTGCCTATGCGCACCAGCTGCCGGAAAACGTCGCGCCGCTGGTGGCCGAGCTTGGCAAGGCCTACAGCCACGTGCTGGCACCTGCTACCTCCAACGGCAAGAACATCCTGCCGCGCGTTGCCGCGCTGCTGGACGTCGACCAGATCTCCGAGATCATCGCGGTCGAGTCGGCTGACACCTTCAAGCGTCCGATCTACGCCGGTAACGCCATTGCCACCGTGCAATCGAGCGCTGCGGTCAAGGTCATCACCGTGCGTGCCACCGGCTTCGACGCCGTTGCCGCCGAAGGTGGTTCGGCTGCTGTCGAAGCGGTTGGCGCTGCCCACGATGCGGGCAAGTCGGCATTTGTCGGCGAAGAGCTGGCCAAGTCCGATCGTCCTGAGCTGACCGCTGCCAAGATCGTCGTTTCCGGCGGTCGCGGCATGCAGAACGGTGACAACTTCAAGCACCTGTACGCGCTGGCCGACAAGCTCGGCGCCGCCGTGGGTGCTTCGCGCGCCGCGGTCGACGCAGGCTTCGTGCCCAACGACATGCAGGTCGGCCAGACCGGCAAGATCGTTGCGCCGCAGCTGTACATCGCCGTCGGTATCTCCGGCGCGATCCAGCACCTGGCCGGCATGAAGGACTCCAAGGTGATCGTTGCGATCAACAAGGACGAAGAGGCGCCGATCTTCCAGGTGGCCGACTACGGCCTGGTCGCCGACCTGTTCGAAGCCGTACCTGAGCTGGAGAAGCTGGTTTAATCCAGCCGCTTCACTTATAAAGAGCCCGGTCTTTTGATCGGGCTTTTTTATTTCGCGACGCAAGGGAGGCATGTGCATGGGGTGGCTTGGCCGAATGGCGATGGCAGGATTGCTGGGGTTTGCCTGCTTGCCCACGGCGGCGCTGGCGGTGGGCAAGTGCGAGCGTCTGGTGGCGACCGGCAGCCCCGATGCGCCGCCCTATGCCTGGCGCGACCCGCAGGACCCCAGGCACCTGATTGGCGCCAACGTCGACCTGCTCAAGCAGGTGGCGACGGAGCTTGGGCTGAAGGTCGAGGTGCTGTACGCAGGCAAGCGCAACGAGGCGCAGGATGAAGTGCGCAGCGGACGCATGGACCTGCTGGTGGATGCGCCGCTGGCCACTGAAGACCTGACCCGTGTCGACTTCATCCACCCGGCGCTGCTGCAGAACGACTACCTGGTGTGGACCCGGCACGACTCCACGCTGGCCTACGACGGCCTGGCCGATCTGCACCAGCACCAGGGCGCGATCTCGGAGAAGGCCAGACTGACCCCGGCGTTCGCCCAGTTTGCCAAGGACCAGTTGAAGCTGGCGCCGGCGCAGAACCTGACCCAGGCATTCCAGAAGCTTTTGCTTGGCCAGGTCGACTATGTGCTGGCCGGGCGTTACGCCGGCATGGCCATGGCGCAGACCCTTGGCATGGCCAACGACCTGATCGCCCGCGGCCTGCCGCTGGATCGGCCCGGGCTGTACCTGGCGCTGTCGCACAATTCGGCGTGCAATGACGCCTGGTTGCGCGGACAGCTGGCCAAAAAACTGACAGAATTGCCGGCCTCAGGCGTGCCTCAGGCAGTACTGCAACGCAATGTCGAGCGCTGGAAGGCGCAGCTGCAGCAACCGCTCGACGCCCCCAAACAGTAGGAAGATTGTGTGAGAACTCAACCGCTTTTCGCTGCCATGGCGTTACTGGCCCTGGCCGGTTGCGCTGCCGACCCGGCGCCCCACGAGCAGATGCGCCTGTCCGAACAGGCGCTGGAGCAGGCCAAGGCCGTCGGTGCCACCGACGAAGTGGCCGAGCTGAAGCTGGCCGAAGACAAGCTTGCCCGCGCCCGCAGCAACATGGCCAGCGAGTCGTACCGTGATGCGCGGCTGCGCGCCGAGCAGGCCGAGCTTGATGCGCGGCTGGCCGAAGCCCGGGTGCTGACCCTCAAGAGTCAGGAGCAGCTGTCGCTGCTGCAATCGCGGGTCAATCGTCTGCGCAAGCAGTTGGGGGAGCAACAGTGAGTTCGATCAAGCCCTTGGTGGCCGTGTTATGTGCAGGTGTGCTGGGGTTGCAGGGCTGCGCCAGCGAGCGCAGCGAAACCGCCCTCGACCAGGCCGCCGCCAGTTTCCAGGCAGTGAAGGACGATTCCAATGTGCTACGCAGTGCGCCGCGTGACGTGATCCGCGCCGGCGAGTCGCTGGCCCGTGCCGAGCGGTTGTCCAGCTACGTGGGCAGTGGTGCGGACGTGCGCCATTACGCCTACCTGAGTCAGCGCTACAGCGAGATTGCCCGCGAGCACAGCAACCTGGTGCTCAATCAGGAGCGCCTGGCCAAGCTCGAACTGGAGCGCCAGCGCCTGCAGCTGGCCCTGCGCGAGGCCAAGCTGGTCAGCGTGCAGCAGCAGGGCAAATGGCTGGAGGCGCAGATCGTCAGCCTGGCCACGACCCAGAGCGACCGTGGCTTGGTGATGACCCTGGGTGACGTGCTGTTCGATACCGGGCAGGCCGAATTGAAGAACTCCGCCAGCCGTACCGTGCTCAAGCTGGTGCAGTTTCTGCAGCTCAACCCCCGGCGCGTTGTGCGCATCGAGGGGTACACCGACAGCACCGGCACTCCCGAGGACAACCTGACGCTGTCGCGTGATCGTGCGCAGGCCGTGGCGGACATGCTGGTCGACCTGGGCGTCGACGAAAAACGCATCCAGGTCGAAGGCTATGGCGACCAGTACCCGATCGAGGCCAATGCCTCGGAGCGGGGCAGGGCGCAGAACCGTCGGGTGGAGATCGTGTTTTCCGACGAGAAAGGCCACCTGGGCGCGCCGCGCTGAGGTCGAGGTAAACAAAAAACCGGTGATACTCACCGGTTTTTTTATGCCGCAAAGCTTGAAAAAGCCGCTGTCACACAACTGTGTAGTCGACTATTCTGGCATCTGTGCCCGTACACTTATGCACTGTTCCGGTATTCTTCGCCGACTGTACAAGAACAATTAGATAGCCCGCGTTTCGAGATCCGTCCCATGACCAATCTGTTGCTCTACCAGCGCATCGCCCAGCAACTGGCGGAAGACATCCGCCGCGGCGTCTATCAGCCCGGTGAGCGCGTACCGTCGGTACGCAAGATGAGCTCGCAGCTCAATGTCAGCCATGCCACCGTGCTGCAGGCCTATGCCAACCTCGAGGACCAGGGGCTGATTCGCGCGCGGCCGCAATCGGGCTACTACGTCCACCAGACCCCGGCCCTGACTGCGCAGACCCCGGACATCGCGCGGGTCGAGCGTCCAGGGCTGGTCACGCGCAGTAGCATCATCCAGCAGGTACTGACCGAAGCCCGGCGTGATGGGGTGTTCCCGCTGGGGGCGGCGGTTCCGCATGTGGACTACCTGCCGGTGCGCGCGCTGCACCAGCAACTGGCCAAGGTCACGCGGTTCCAGAGCCCGCGCGCGTTCAGCTACATGTTCAGCCCGGGTTTCGAGCCGCTGCGCCGGCAGATCGCCATTCGCATGCGCGACGCCGGGGTGGTGGTCGACCCGTCCGAAGTGGTGGTGACCCACGGTTGCGTCGATGCGCTGCAGATGTCGTTGCGGGTGCTGACCCGGCCAGGCGACCTGATCGCCGCCGAGTCGCCCACCTATTACGGGCTGCTGCAACTGGCGGACCTGCTGGGGCTCAAGGTGATCGAGATTCCCAGCGACCCGGCCACCGGCATCAGCCTGGAGGCCCTGCAACTGGCGGCCAACCAGTGGTCGATCAAGGCGCTGGTGCTGACTGCGCGGTTGAGCAACCCGTTGGGCGGCACCATTCCCGAGGAACGCCAGAAGCAGTTGCTGCGCCTGGCCTCGGATTTCAACATCCAGATCGTCGAGGACGATATCTACGGCGAGCTGATGTTCGAGCAAGGGCGCACCAAGGCGCTCAAGGCCTTCGACCGGCTGGGGCGGGTGATCTATTGCTCGAGCTTTTCCAAGACCCTGTCGCCGGGGGTGCGTATCGGCTGGATGATCGCGGGCAACTATCAGCAGGAAATCCAGCGACTGCAGACCTTTACCACGCACTCGGCGTGCAGTGTGACGCAGATGGGGGTGGCGGCCTACCTTGAAAATGGTGGCTATGACCGCCATCTGCGCTACATTCGCCAGGAATATCGCAAGAACCTCAGTGCCTACCAGCTGGCGGTACAGCAGCACTTTCCGGAAGGCACCCAGATGAGCCGGCCTACCGGGGGCTTCATCCTGTGGGTCAGCCTGCCGGGGCGGGTCAACACCCAGGAGTTGCATGTACGTGCCTTGCAGCAGGGCATCAGCATCGCGCCCGGGCTGATCTTCAGTAACACGGAGCAGTTCAACCACTGCATTCGTCTCAACTGCGGCATTCCGTGGAACCGCGAGGCTGAGCGGGCGCTGCTGACATTGGGGATGCTGGCCCATCAGCTTTGCCAGGAAACCGTCTCGGGCGGATACCTCTAGATCGCGGGCTTGCCAGCGACTGCAGGAACAGGGAGCATGTGCGACTCATGAATACGTCTCGTTGCCTATGAAAGCGTTGAGCTGTGCTGCCGTGATGTTGTGTGCGCTGGGCCTGTGTGCAACGGGCCCGGCACTGGCTGTGCCCGGACCGGGGCCGATACTGCTGGCACAGGCGTCGGCTGCCCCGGCACCGGACCGGAAGCCTTCGACCCAGGCCCCGGTAAAAGCGAGTGCCAAGCCACAGGCCAAGCCCAAGGCGCAACCCAAGACCAAGGCTGGCGACCCCAGGAAGACGCCGGCCAAGGCGGTAAAGTCGGGCAAGCGCAAGGCCTCCGAGGTGATTGCCGCGCCCTTGCCCAAGGCGCGCCTGGATCTGAGCCTGCCCCCGGAGATGGTCAAGGACCTGCAGCCGAGCAGTCAGGAGGAAGTTCGTGTGCGACGTCCGCTGCTGCCGTCGTTGTTCGAAGAAAAGCCTGCCGCGGACAGCCCGTTCCAGCTCAATGGCCGCTTGATCAGCAACGAAATGCAATTGCAGTTGCGCAATGATGCCCGTCAGGACATCGAGGGTGCAGCCATCGATTTCGAGTTCAAGCAATAAACGCTGCTCGACCTGCCGGTCACATTCTGCGCGGCGATATTTCATCTGAGCGGTAATTTCAAACACCTGTTTTAGCGGTTACTATCCCCATTCACCCATCATTTGTTAGGCCGAGGTCCATGTCGTCATGAACTGCCGTGAAGGCTGTGGCGCTTGCTGCATTGCCCCTTCCATCAGCTCGCCCATTCCTGGCATGCCGCACGGCAAGCCGGCTGGCGAACGCTGTGTGCAACTGTCCGAGCACAACCTCTGCAGTCTGTTCGGCCAGCCTGAACGGCCGGCGGTGTGCTCGGGCTTCCAGGCGGAGGTGGACACCTGCGGCAATGATCGCGACGAGGCGATCAGGATCATCGGTTGGCTGGAGCAAGTGACGGCGGCTTGAGTGAGTGGAACTTCGCAAACAAGGAAAACAACACGATGGGTTCGATGAAGCGGGTAGCGGTGATTTGTGGTCTGAGTGCGATGTTCATGTCGGTGGCGCAGGCTGAAGACTGGAAGGTTGCCAAGGAAGGGGATGGCATCAAGGTATCGCTGAGCGAAGTGAGTGGTTCGAACTACAAGGCCTATCAGGGCGTGACGACCATCAAGGCGCCGCTGGCCAAGGTCCGGGCGCTGCAGGAAGACGTGGCCGGGGCCTGTGCCTGGATTCACGAGTGCAGGAGCCAGAAGCTGCTCAAGCACGAGGGTGACCAGAGCTGGACCTACACCCAGTTCAATACGCCGTGGCCGGTCACCCCGCGCGATTCGATCATCCATATAACCACCAGCGAAGGTGCTGACGGCAGCCTGACCCGCAAGCTGGAGGGTGTTCCCAAGTATCTGCCGGAAGAAAAAGGCTATGTGCGGGTGGCTGAAGTGCAGGGTTTCTGGAAGCTGGTGCCCAAGGGTGACACTACCGAGGTGACATACCAGGTGCACACCGAGCCAGGCGGCAGTGTGCCAGCGATGGTGGCGAACAAGTTCGTGGTGGATGCGCCGTTCAATACGCTCAAGGCGTTGAAGGAGCGGGCGGAGAAACCGTAACAGTTTGATGGTTGGCTGGAATATGTCTCAACTGTAGGGGCCGCCAAGGCTTGCTCCTCCTGCATGAAGCATTACGCAACAAAAAAGGCTGCCCGAGGGCAGCCTTTCTTGTTGTTGCAGGCGAGCCGTTTGGCTTACTTGCGGTCTTCCAGTTTGACGATGTCACGCGACTCGTAGCCGGTGTACAGCTGGCGCGGACGGCCAATCTTGTACGGGCTGGAGAGCATTTCCTTCCAGTGCGAGATCCAGCCGACGGTCCGCGCCAGGGCGAAGATCACGGTGAACATGCTGGTAGGGATGCCGATCGCCTTGAGGATGATCCCCGAGTAGAAGTCGACGTTCGGGTACAGCGAGCGCTCGATGAAGTACGGATCGGTCAGGGCGATCTCTTCCAGGCGCATGGCCAGTTCCAGCTGCGGATCGTTGGTGATGCCCAGCTCGCGCAGCACTTCGTCGCAGGTCTGCTTCATCACGGTGGCACGCGGGTCGCGGTTCTTGTAGACGCGGTGACCGAAGCCCATCAGCTTGAACGGGTCGTTCTTGTCCTTGGCCTTGGCGATGAAGGTGTCGATGTTCGAGACATCGCCAATTTCGTCGAGCATGGTCAGCACGGCTTCGTTGGCGCCGCCGTGGGCAGGGCCCCACAGTGCAGCGATGCCGGCAGCGATGCAGGCGAACGGATTGGCGCCCGAGGAGCCCGCCAGGCGTACGGTGGAGGTCGACGCATTCTGTTCGTGGTCGGCGTGGAGGATGAAGATCCGGTCCATTGCCTTGGCCAGCACCGGGCTGATCGGTTTGATCTCGCACGGGGTGTTGAACATCATGTGCAGGAAGTTTTCGGCGTAGGTCAGGTCGTTGCGCGGGTACATCATGGGCTGGCCCATGGAGTACTTGTAGACCATCGCGGCCAGGGTCGGCATCTTGGCGACCAGGCGCACGGCCGAGATTTCCCGGTGCTGCGGGTTATTGATGTCCAGCGAGTCGTGATAGAACGCCGACAGGGCGCCAACCACGCCGCACATGACGGCCATCGGGTGGGCGTCGCGGCGGAAGCCGTTGAAGAACGACTTCAACTGCTCGTGCACCATGGTGTGATTTTTGACGGTGCTGACGAACTGAGCCTTCTGCTCGGCATTCGGCAGTTCGCCGTTGAGCAGCAGGTAGCAGGTTTCCAGGTAGTCGGATTGCTCGGCGAGCTGTTCGATCGGGTAGCCGCGATGCAGCAGGATGCCCTTGTCGCCGTCAATGTAGGTGATCTTGGACTCGCACGATGCGGTCGCCATGAAACCAGGGTCGAAAGTGAAGTGACCCGTGGCCCCCAACCCTCTAACGTCGATAACATCGGGACCAACGGTGCCGGTTAAAATGGGCAGCTCGACGGGGGCTGCGCCCTCGATGACCAACTGCGCTTTTTTGTCAGCCATGTGGCCTCCTATTAATGCTTGAAATCATCAGACAGACCCCCCACGCAGGGCCCGCACCACTATAGTGAGATAAATTCGAATGTCAATTTGCCTAAAGCACGGTTGTAAAGGGCTTTGGGCGCTGTTTTTCCGCGAAATTGCGGCCCGTTTACGCCTTTTGTTCGCCAAAGGCAATGCGCTATTTGGGCTAGGGCTTCACGTTGTCATTAGTAGCCTAACTGTCTATACTCGGCACCCGACCGCCAGGGGCTTTAAAGCCCGCTTTTCTGGGGTCGTCACTCCCTGGGTGGTGGGTACCTGACCAGTACACTTACCAACAACTTTGCCCTGCTTGCTAGGGGCTCTTCAGTGTGAAAAAAGCCGTGAAAAGCCAACGACCTGTAAACCTAGACCTAAGGACCATCAAACTCCCCATTACCGGCGTTACGTCATTTCTTCACCGTGTTTCCGGCATCATCCTCTTTCTGGGCCTGGGCATCATGCTGTACGCATTGAGCCAATCCCTGAGTTCCGAGGAAGGTTTTGCCGAGGTGAAGGCATGCCTGACCAGTCCGCTGGCCAAATTCGTGGCGTGGGGCCTTCTGTCCGCCTTGCTGTATCACCTGGTTGCCGGTGTGCGCCATCTGATTATGGACATGGGCATCGGTGAGACGCTGGAAGGCGGCAAACTGGGCTCGAAAATCGTTATCGCCATTTCCGTGGTGGTGATCGTTCTGGCGGGAGTTTGGATATGGTAACTAATGTCACGAACCTGTCGCGTTCGGGCCTCTATGACTGGATGGCGCAGCGCGTTTCTGCGGTCGTTCTCGCGGCTTACTTCATTTTTCTGATCGGCTACCTGGTGGCGCACCCTGGCATCGACTATGCCCAGTGGCACGCCCTGTTCTCCCATAACGCGATGCGGATCTTCAGTCTGCTGGCCCTCGTTGCCCTGGGCGCTCACGCCTGGGTCGGCATGTGGACCATTGCCACCGACTACCTGACGCCGATGGCGCTGGGCAAGTCGGCGACTGCAGTTCGTTTCCTGTTCCAGGCGGTATGTGGTGTCGCGATGTTCGCGTACTTCGTCTGGGGTGTGCAGATTCTCTGGGGTATCTGATTCATGGCTAACATTCCAACGATTTCCTTCGACGCCATCATCATTGGTGGTGGCGGTGCCGGCATGCGCGCTGCGCTGCAGCTGGCTCAAGGCGGCCACAAGACCGCCGTGATCACCAAGGTGTTCCCGACCCGTTCGCACACCGTATCGGCCCAGGGTGGCATCACCTGCGCCATCGCTTCGGCCGACCCGAACGATGACTGGCGCTGGCACATGTACGATACCGTCAAGGGTTCCGACTACATCGGTGACCAGGACGCTATCGAATACATGTGTCAGGAAGGCCCGGCTGCGGTGTTCGAGCTGGACCACATGGGTCTGCCGTTCTCGCGTACCGAAACCGGCCGTATCTACCAGCGTCCGTTCGGTGGCCAGTCCAAGGACTACGGTAAAGGTGGCCAGGCCGCCCGTACCTGCGCCGCTTCCGACCGTACCGGTCACGCGCTGCTGCACACCCTCTATCAGGGCAACCTGAAAGCCGGCACCACCTTCCTCAACGAGTGGTACGCGGTTGACCTGGTCAAGAACCAGGACGGCGCCTTCGTCGGCGTGATCGCGATCTGCATCGAAACCGGCGAGACCGTCTACATTCGCGCCAAGGCCACCGTACTGGCCACCGGCGGTGCAGGGCGTATCTACGCCTCCACCACCAACGCCCTGATCAATACCGGCGACGGTATCGGCATGGCCCTGCGTGCCGGCGTGCCGGTGCAGGACATCGAGATGTGGCAGTTCCACCCGACCGGCATCGCCGGCGCAGGTGTACTGGTTACCGAAGGCTGCCGTGGTGAAGGTGGTTACCTGATCAACAAGCACGGCGAGCGTTTCATGGAGCGCTACGCGCCAAACGCCAAGGACCTCGCCGGTCGCGACGTTGTGGCCCGCTCCATGGTCAAAGAGATCATCGCCGGCAACGGCTGTGGCCCGAACGGCGACCACGTGATGCTCAAGCTCGACCACCTGGGCGAGGAAGTGCTGCACAGCCGCCTGCCAGGCATCTGCGAGCTGTCCAAGACCTTCGCGCACGTCGACCCGGTCGTTGCACCCGTACCCGTCGTTCCAACCTGCCACTACATGATGGGCGGCGTTGCCACCAACATTCATGGCCAGGCGATCTCGCAGAACGCCGACGGCGAAGACACCATCATCGAAGGGCTGTTCGCGGTCGGTGAAGTGGCTTGCGTATCGGTTCACGGCGCCAATCGCCTGGGCGGCAACTCGCTGCTCGACCTGGTGGTGTTCGGCCGTGCGGCCGGCTTGCACCTGGAAAAGGCCCTGAGCGACGGTATCGAATACCGCGACGCCAGCGACACCGACGTGGAAGTCGCGCTGAACCGTCTGAACAAGCTCAACGAGCGTACCGACGGCGAAGACGTGGCAACCCTGCGTCGCGAGCTGCAAAGCTGCATGCAGAACTACTTCGGCGTGTTCCGCACCGGCGAATACATGCAGAAGGGTATCGAACAGCTGGCTGGCCTGCGCGAGCGTATCGCCAACGTCAAGATCAACGACAAGTCCCAGGCCTTCAACACCGCGCGTATCGAAGCGCTGGAGCTGCAGAACCTGCTGGAAGTCGCTGAAGCCACTGCAATCGCTGCTGAAGTGCGCAAAGAGTCCCGCGGTGCCCATGCCCGTGAAGACTTCGAAGACCGTGACGACGAAAACTGGCTGTGCCACACCCTGTACTTCCCGGGTGAAAAGCGGGTTGCCAAGCGTGCAGTCAACTTCTCGCCGAAAACCGTTCCGACGTTCGAGCCTAAAGTCCGGACTTACTAAGGGTGGCCACTATGTTGAAAGTCGAAGTTTATCGCTACAACCCCGACACCGACTCGGCACCTAAGACCCAGGTGTTCGAAGTCGATACCGGCGGCAAGGACCTGATGGTTCTGGATGTGCTGGCACTGATCAAGGAACAGGACGAAGGTTTCTCCTATCGTCGTTCGTGCCGCGAAGGCGTGTGCGGTTCCGATGGCATGAACATCAACGGCAAGAACGGCCTGGCCTGCATCACCCCGCTGTCGGCGGTGGTGAAGAAGAACAAGCTGGTCGTGCGTCCGCTGCCCGGCCTGCCGGTCATCCGTGACCTGGTCGTTGATATGAGCATCTTCTACAAGCAGTACGAGAAGGTGAAGCCGTTCCTGCAGAACGATACCCCGGCGCCGGCGATCGAACGCCTGCAGTCCCCGGAAGAGCGCGAGAAGCTGGACGGTCTGTACGAGTGCATCCTGTGCGCTTGCTGCTCGACTTCCTGCCCGTCGTTCTGGTGGAACCCGGACAAGTTCCTGGGCCCGGCCGCTCTGCTTCAAGCTTATCGCTTCCTGGCCGATAGCCGTGACACCAAGACCCAGGAGCGCCTGGCGTCCCTGGATGACCCGTTCAGCGTATTCCGCTGCCGCGGGATCATGAACTGCGTAAACGTTTGCCCCAAAGGTCTGAACCCGACCAAGGCAATCGGCCACGTACGTAACATGCTGCTGCAAAGCGGCACCTGATTCAAAAGTGTTGTACCCGTAGCACACCGAAGTGCGGGCCCTTGCCCGCACCGAGGTGCAACTTGAGCAAAGGCCAAAAGCCCGAGCTTTTACCTATGAAGATATGAGACCAGCAGGGGCGTCCGGGCTGGTACCCGGTAAATCTGCGGAACTCTCGGTGGCTTGGTTCAGTCGCTGCATACGGACTCAACTCAGCTTGCTGTGGTTCTTGCCGATCGAGGCCCCTAACCGAGGGTGACCAAGCATGCAAGAAAGCGTGATGCAGCGCATGTGGAACAGCGCCCACCTTTCAGGTGGTAACGCTGCCTATGTGGAAGAGCTCTACGAGCTCTACCTGCACGACCCTAACGCTGTGCCAGAAGAGTGGCGCACTTACTTTCAGAAGTTGCCCGCCGAAGGCAGCACTGCCACCGATGTATCGCACTCGACGATCCGCGACCATTTCGTACTGCTGGCAAAGAACCAGCGCCGCGCCCAACCGGTTTCCGCCGGTAGCGTGAGCAGTGAACACGAGAAGAAGCAGGTTGAAGTGCTGCGACTGATCCAGGCCTACCGTATGCGCGGCCACCAAGCCGCGAAGCTCGACCCCCTGGGGTTGTGGCAGCGCCCTGCGCCAGTAGACCTGTCGATCAATCATTACGGCTTGACCAATGCCGATCTTGATACGACCTTCCGTGCCGGCGACCTGTTCATCGGCAAAGAGGAAGCGAGCCTACGCGAAATCTTCGAGGCGTTGCAGCAGACATATTGCCGCACCATCGGCGCCGAGTTCACCCACATCGTCGACTCCGAGCAGCGCAGCTGGTTCCAGCAGCGTCTGGAGAGCGTGCGTGGGCGTCCTGAATTTTCCGCAGACATCCAGAGCCACCTGCTCGAGCGCGTTACCGCGGCAGAAGGCCTGGAGAAATACCTGGGTACCAAATACCCGGGCACCAAACGTTTCGGCCTGGAAGGCGGCGAAAGCCTGATTCCGATGCTGGACGAGCTGATCCAGCGCTCCGGTTCCTACGGTACCAAGGAAGTCGTGATCGGCATGGCCCACCGTGGTCGCCTGAACGTACTGGTCAACACCTTCGGCAAGAACCCGCGCGAGCTGTTCGACGAGTTCGAAGGCAAGAAGAAGGTCGAGCTGGGTTCCGGTGACGTGAAGTATCACCAGGGCTTCTCGTCCAACGTGATGACCGCCGGCGGTGAAGTTCACCTGGCCATGGCGTTCAACCCTTCGCACCTGGAAATCGTCTCGCCAGTGGTGGAAGGTTCGGTGCGTGCCCGTCAGGACCGCCGCAACGACAGCGTTGGCGACAAGGTACTGCCGATCTCGATCCACGGCGACGCGGCCTTCGCTGGCCAGGGCGTGGTCATGGAAACCTTCCAGATGTCGCAGACCCGCGGTTTCAAGACCGGCGGCACCGTGCACATCGTGATCAACAACCAGGTTGGTTTCACCATCAGCAACCCGCTGGACTCGCGTTCCACCGAGTACTGCACCGACGTCGCCAAGATGATCCAGGCGCCGATCCTGCACGTCAACGGCGACGATCCGGAAGCGGTGCTGTTCGTGACCCAGCTGGCGGTCGACTACCGCATGCAGTTCAAGCGTGACGTGGTCATCGACCTGGTCTGCTACCGTCGTCGCGGCCACAACGAGGCCGACGAGCCGAACGGCACCCAGCCGCTGATGTACCAGCAGATCAGCAAGCAGCGCACCACCCGTGAGCTGTACGCCGATGCGCTGACCCAGGCCGGTCGTCTGGATGCCGAGCGCGTCCAGGCCAAGGTCGACGAGTACCGCAATGCGCTGGACAACGGCCTGCATGTTGTGAAAAGCCTGGTCAAGGAGCCGAACAAGGAGCTGTTCGTCGACTGGCGTCCATACCTGGGCCACGCCTGGACCGCGCGTCACGACACCCGCTTCGACCTCAAGACCCTGCAGGAGCTCTCGGCCAAGTTGCTGGAGCTGCCGGAAGGCTTCGTGGTTCAGCGCCAGGTCTCGAAGATCTACGAGGATCGCCAGAAGATGCAGGCCGGTGGCTTGCCGATCAACTGGGGTTACGCCGAAACCATGGCGTACGCCACCCTGGCCTTCGAAGGTCACCCGATCCGCATGACGGGTCAGGATATCGGTCGCGGCACCTTCTCTCACCGCCATGCGGTGTTGCACAACCAGAAGGACGCCAGCACCTATATCCCGCTGCAGAACCTGTTCCCGGGCCAGCCACGTTTCGACCTGTACGATTCGTTCCTGTCCGAAGAGGCGGTACTGGCGTTCGAATACGGCTACTCGACCACCCAGCCCAATGCGCTGGTGATCTGGGAAGCCCAGTTCGGCGACTTCGCCAACGGTGCCCAGGTGGTTGTCGACCAGTTCATCACCAGCGGCGAGCACAAGTGGGGCCGTCTGTGCGGTCTGACCATGCTGCTGCCACACGGTTATGAAGGGCAGGGGCCTGAGCACTCCTCGGCGCGTCTGGAGCGTTACCTGCAACTGTGTGCCGAGCACAACGTTCAGGTCTGCGTACCGACCACGCCGGCTCAGATCTACCACCTGCTGCGTCGTCAGGTCATCCGTCCGCTGCGCAAGCCGCTGATCGTGCTGACACCCAAGTCGCTGCTGCGCCACAAGCTGGCCATCTCGACCCTGGAAGAACTGGCCGAAGGCTCGTTCCAGACCGTCATTCCGGAAATCGACAGCCTCGATCCGGCCAAGGTGACGCGCCTGGTGCTGTGCAGCGGCAAGGTCTACTACGATCTGCTGGAAAAACGCCGTGCCGAAGGCCGTGAAGACATCGCTATCGTGCGTATCGAGCAACTGTATCCGTTCCCTGAAGACGATCTGGTTGAAATCCTTGCGCCTTACACCGGTCTGAAGGACGTGGTGTGGTGTCAGGAAGAGCCGATGAACCAGGGCGCGTGGTACAGCAGCCAGCACCACATGCGTCGCATCCTGAGCCGTCACAACAAGGACCTGGTCCTTGAGTACGCCGGTCGTGACGCCTCGGCAGCACCTGCCTGTGGTTACGCTTCGATGCACGCCGAACAGCAGGAAAAACTGCTGCAAGCTGCCTTCACCGTTTAATGCCATCGCGCACCAGAAACCGAATTTAAGGAACCACTGATAATGGCTATCGAGATCAAAGCCCCTACTTTCCCGGAATCGGTTGCCGATGGCACCGTTGCCACCTGGCACAAGAAACCGGGCGAAGCCGTCAAGCGTGACGAGCTGATCGTCGACATCGAGACCGACAAGGTCGTCCTGGAAGTGCTGGCCACCGCCGATGGCGTGCTGGGCGACATCGTCAAGGGCGAAGGCGAGACCGTGCTGTCCGACGAAGTGCTGGGTTCGATCAATGAAGGCGCTGCACCAGCTGCTGCTCCGGCCGCCGCTGCCGCCGCACCTGCCCAGGCTGCTGCTGCGGCCGACGCTGGCGAAGACGACCCGATTGCTGCGCCTGCCGCACGCAAGCTGGCCGAAGAAAACGCCATCGACCTGGCCAGCGTCGCTGGCACCGGTAAAGGCGGTCGCATCACCAAGGAAGACGTCGTCGCTGCCGTCGCCAACAAGAAGGCCGCTCCGGCTGCCGCTGCTGCCAAGCCGGCCGCTGCTGCCGCTGCCCCGGTTGTCGCCACTGGCGACCGTACCGAGAAGCGTGTGCCGATGACCCGCGTGCGTGCCACCGTGGCCAAGCGTCTGGTCGAAGCACAGTCGAACATGGCGATGCTGACCACCTTCAACGAAGTCGACATGACCGAAGTCATGGCACTGCGTTCGAAGTACAAGGACCTGTTCGAGAAGTCCCACAACGGCGTGCGCCTGGGCTTCATGTCGTTCTTCGTCAAGGCTGCCACCGAAGCGCTGAAACGCTTCCCGGCCGTCAACGCCTCGATCGACGGCAGCGACATCGTCTACCACGGCTACGCCGACATCGGTGTTGCCGTGTCCAGCGACCGCGGCCTGGTGGTACCGGTACTGCGTAACGCCGAGCAGATGAGCCTGGCCGAAATCGAAGGCGGCATCGCCACCTTCGGCAAGAAGGCCCGTGACGGCAAACTGTCGATCGACGAGATGACCGGCGGTACCTTCACCATCACCAACGGTGGTACCTTCGGTTCGATGATGTCGACCCCGATCGTCAACCCGCCGCAGGCTGCAATCCTGGGCATGCACAACATCATCCAGCGTCCGATGGCCGTCAACGGCCAGGTCGTGATCCGTCCGATGATGTACCTGGCACTGTCCTACGATCACCGCCTGATCGATGGCAAAGAAGCCGTGACGTTCCTGGTGACCATCAAGAACCTGCTGGAAGACCCGGCTCGTCTGCTGCTGGACATCTGATAAACAGCTGCAGGCTGCAAGCGACAAGCTTCGAGCAGAAGCGTGTTCGCCTTGCCGCCTGCAGCTTGCCGCTTGACGCTAAAAGGAATCTTTTATGACCCAGAAATTCGACGTGGTAGTGATTGGTGCAGGTCCTGGCGGCTATGTAGCCGCGATCAAGGCTGCCCAGCTCGGCCTGAGCACTGCCTGTATCGAGAAGTACGTTGACGGCGAAGGCAAACTGGCCCTCGGCGGTACCTGCCTGAACGTGGGTTGCATTCCGTCCAAGGCGCTGCTGGACAGCTCCTGGAAGTACAAGGAAGCCAAAGAGAGCTTCAACGTGCACGGCATCTCCACTGGCGAAGTGAAGATGGACGTGGCTGCGATGGTTGGTCGCAAGGCTGGCATCGTCAAGAACCTGACCGGCGGCGTTGCCACCCTGTTCAAGGCCAACGGCGTCACTTCGATCCAGGGCCACGGCAAACTGCTGGCCGGCAAGAAAGTCGAAGTCACCAAGCCTGACGGCAGCACCGAAATCATCGAAGCCGAAAACGTGATCCTGGCCTCCGGTTCGCGTCCGATCGACATTCCGCCGGCTCCGGTCGACCAGAAAGTCATCGTCGACTCCACCGGCGCCCTGGAATTCCAGACCGTGCCAAAACGTCTGGGCGTGATCGGCGCCGGCGTCATCGGCCTGGAGCTGGGTTCGGTATGGTCGCGCCTGGGTGCCCAGGTGACCGTGCTCGAAGCCCTGGACACCTTCCTGATGGCAGCCGACACCGCTGTTGCCAAGGAAGGCCTGAAGACCCTGACCAAGCAAGGTCTGGACATCAAGCTGGGCGCTCGCGTGACCGGCTCGAAGGTCAACGGCGACGAAGTCGAAGTGACCTACACCGACGCCAACGGCGAGCAGAAGATCACCTTCGACAGGCTGATCGTTGCAGTCGGCCGTCGCCCTGTGACCACCGACCTGCTGGCTGCCGACAGCGGCGTGACCATCGACGAGCGCGGTTTCGTGTTCGTTGACGACTACTGCGCTACCAGCGTACCGGGCGTCTACGCCATCGGTGACGTGGTACGTGGCATGATGCTGGCGCACAAGGCCTCGGAAGAGGGCATCATGGTCGTCGAGCGCATCAAGGGCCACAAGGCCCAGATGAACTACGACCTGATCCCATCGGTTATCTACACCCACCCGGAAATGGCCTGGGTCGGTAAAACCGAGCAAGCCTTGAAGGCTGAAGGCGTTGAGGTTAACGTGGGCACCTTCCCGTTCGCGGCCAGCGGCCGTGCGATGGCGGCCAACGACACCGGTGGTTTCGTCAAGGTCATCGCCGATGCCAAGACCGACCGCGTTCTGGGTGTACACGTCATTGGCCCAAGCGCTGCCGAACTGGTGCAGCAGGGTGCAATCGCAATGGAATTCGGCTCCAGCGCCGAAGACCTGGGCATGATGGTCTTCTCCCATCCGACCTTGTCTGAAGCGCTGCACGAAGCCGCTCTGGCCGTGAATGGCGGTGCCATCCACGTAGCCAACCGCAAGAAGCGTTAAACAATAAGAAACCACGGCGGACGGCCCGTCGTGAGTCTTGCGTGCATGGCTCACCGCGGAAAGTCCGCCGGACTCGAACTCCCGGAGCATACCGGGGGCAAGCGGTCACAGGTGGCGCGGCACTCCACAGGAGCGCAGCGCCGAAGCGCAGTACCTAACGAAGACGGTAAAAAGCATGAATCTTCACGAGTATCAGGGTAAGCAGCTGTTCGCTGAATACGGCCTGCCAGTTTCCAAGGGTTTCGCAGTCGACACCCCTGAAGCTGCAGCAGAAGCCTGCGACAAGATCGGTGGCACCGAGTGGGTTGTAAAAGCCCAGGTTCACGCCGGTGGTCGCGGTAAAGCGGGCGGCGTAAAGCTGGTTCGCAGCAAAGAAGACGCCAAGGCGTTCGCTGCCCAGTGGTTGGGCAAGCGTCTGGTTACCTACCAGACCGATGCCAATGGTCAGCCAGTCACCAAGATCCTGGTTGAATCGTGCACTGATATCGCTAAAGAGCTGTACCTGGGCGCTGTCGTTGACCGTTCGAGCCGTCGTATCGTGTTCATGGCCTCCACCGAAGGTGGCGTGGACATCGAGAAAGTCGCTCACGACACTCCGGAAAAAATCATCAAGGCCACTATCGATCCACTGGTTGGCGCTCAGCCATTCCAGGGTCGCGAGCTGGCATTCCAGCTGGGTCTGGAAGGCAAGCAGGTTGCTCAGTTCGCCAAGATCTTCGTCGGTCTGGCCAAGCTGTTCAAAGAGCACGACCTGGCACTGCTGGAAGTGAACCCGCTGGTGATCAAGGCCGACGGCGATCTGCACTGCCTCGATGCCAAGATCAACATCGACGCCAACGCCATGTACCGTCAGCCCAAGCTGAAAACCTTCCACGACCCGTCGCAGGACGATCCTCGTGAAGCCCACGCTGCCAGCTTCGAGCTGAACTACGTGGCCCTGGAAGGCAACATCGGCTGCATGGTCAACGGTGCCGGCCTGGCCATGGGTACCATGGACATCGTCAACCTGCACGGCGGCAAGCCAGCCAACTTCCTCGACGTAGGTGGTGGCGCTACCAAAGAGCGCGTGACCGAAGCGTTCAAGATCATCCTGTCCGACAGCAATGTCGCGGCCGTACTGGTCAACATCTTCGGCGGCATCGTTCGTTGCGACATGATTGCCGAAGGCATCATCGGTGCAGTGAAAGAAGTTGGCGTTAAAGTGCCGGTTGTTGTTCGTCTGGAAGGCAACAACGCTGAACTGGGCGCCAAAGTACTGGCAGAAAGCGGTTTGAACATCATTGCGGCAACCAGCCTGACCGACGCTGCTCAACAAGTTGTCAAAGCTGCGGAGGGCAAGTAATGAGCGTCCTGATCAATAAAGACACCAAAGTCATCTGCCAGGGCTTCACCGGCTCGCAGGGTACCTTCCACTCCGAGCAAGCCATCGCCTACGGCACCAAGATGGTTGGCGGCGTGACCCCAGGCAAAGGCGGCACCACTCACCTGGGCCTGCCGGTGTTCAACACCGTGAAAGAAGCAGTAGCTGCTACCGGCGCCGACGCGTCGGTCATCTACGTACCGGCTCCTTTCTGCAAGGACTCGATCCTGGAAGCAGCGTTCGGCGGCATCAAGCTGATCGTGTGCATCACCGAAGGCATTCCTACCCTGGACATGCTCGATGCCAAGGTCAAGTGCGACGAGCTGGGTGTTACCCTGATCGGCCCTAACTGCCCAGGCGTCATCACCCCGGGCGAGTGCAAGATCGGCATCATGCCAGGTCACATCCACTTGCCAGGCAAGGTCGGTATCGTGTCGCGTTCCGGCACCCTGACCTATGAAGCCGTGAAGCAGACCACTGACGCCGGTTTCGGTCAGTCCACCTGCGTCGGTATCGGTGGCGACCCGATCCCGGGTTCGAACTTCATCGACATCCTGAAGCTGTTCCAGGAAGACCCGAAGACCGAGGCGATCGTGATGATCGGCGAGATCGGCGGTTCGGCTGAAGAAGAAGCGGCTGCCTACATCAAGGCAAACGTCACCAAGCCAGTGGTTTCCTACATCGCCGGTGTGACTGCCCCAGCGGGCAAGCGCATGGGCCATGCTGGCGCCATCATTTCGGGCGGCAAGGGTACTGCAGACGAGAAGTTCGCAGCCCTGCAGGACGCCGGTGTAAAAACCGTGCGTTCGCTGGCCGACATCGGCAAGGCCCTGGCCGAGCTGACCGGTTGGGAAGTGAAGAAGTAAGCTGCGGCTGACCTTCCACGCTTCGGCAAAGGCCACCCTCGGGTGGCCTTTGTGCTTTCTGGTGTACAACGCTGCCCCCTGTAGGGGCCGGCCTTGCCGGCGAAGCAGACAGCGCGTTCTTGCATAAAAGTCGGTCATCCACGCGACATGCATATTCGCTCATCGGACAAGCACCCCTCTGGCAGTGCGTTTTGCGGCCAGATTCGTTAACCTGTGCCCTCATTTTGTGCCAGCACCCCAAAAGGGAGCTACACGCTAAACGGGTCTGCTCCATCCGGGCAGGCAGCATTTCCCTCACCCAAGGGGAAGTCCCTCTCTAAATCCCGATTTCAGAAGTGTGGTATTTCCTTAATGAAAGTCTTGAAAGGCCAGGACATCCTGGCGCTTGGTTTTATGACGTTCGCGTTATTCGTGGGCGCAGGCAACATCATTTTCCCGCCTATCGTCGGCCTGCAATCGGGCCCCTACGTCTGGTTGGCCGCCCTGGGCTTTCTGGTCACTGCCGTGGGCCTGCCCGTGATCACCGTGGTGGCACTGGCCAAGGTCGGTGGCGGCATGGACGCGCTGAGCAGCCCGATCGGCAAGGTGGCCGGTGGCCTGCTGGCGGCTGCCGCGTACCTGGCCGTAGGCCCGCTGTTCGCCACCCCGCGTACCGCGACCGTGTCCTTCGAGGTAGGTGTTGCACCGCTGACCGGCGAGAGCCCGACCGCGTTGTTCATCTATAGCCTGGTGTACTTTGCCGTGGTGCTGGCCGTGTCCATGTACCCGGGCAAGCTGCTCGATACCGTCGGGCGCTTCCTGGCCCCGCTGAAGATCATCGCGCTGGCCGCGCTGGGCATCGCCGCGTTCATGCTGCCGGCCGGCACCATGGGGGTGGCGCAACCTGAATATGTCGCCGCGCCGTTCTCCCAGGGCTTCATCAATGGCTACCTGACCATGGATACCCTGGGCGCGCTGGTGTTCGGTATCGTCATCGTCAACGCGATCCGCTCGCGTGGCGTCGACTCGCCGCAACTGATCACCCGCTATGCCATCATCGCCGGCCTGATTGCCGGTGTCGGCCTGGCGCTGGTGTACATCAGCCTGTTCCGCCTGGGTGCGGGCAGCCACGAGATCGCCGCCGGTGCGAGCAATGGCGCGGCGGTGCTGCATGCCTATGTACAGCACACTTTCGGTTCGCTGGGCAGTGGCTTCCTGGCTGTACTGATCGCGCTGGCCTGCCTGGTCACCGCCGTGGGCCTGACCTGCGCCTGCGCCGAGTACTTCAGCCAGGTACTGCCGTTGTCGTACCGTATGCTGGTGGTGCTGCTGGCCGGCTTCTCGCTGGTGGTGTCGAACCTGGGCCTGACCAAGCTGATCGCGTTCTCGATCCCGGTGCTGACGGCAATCTACCCGCCCTGCATCGTGCTGGTGGCGCTGAGTTTCTGCGGCAACCTGTGGAACTCCCAGACCCGCATCATGGCCCCGGTCATGGCGGTGTCGCTGCTGTTCGGCGTGATCGACGCGCTCAAGGGCGCCAATCTCGCTGGCTGGCTGCCGGAGTCGCTGGCGCACCTGCCGCTGAGCGAGCAGGGCCTGGCCTGGCTGGTGCCTTCGGTGGCGATGCTGGCTGTTGCCGTGGTGCTTGACCGCATGCTCGGCAAGCCGCGCGAAGCGGTCGCTTGAGTGCCGGCCGCGGCAGGCGAGGGCCACAAGCCATGATCGCCTGCCGGGCCAGCCTCTGAAGAGCCCCGCATCCATTCGGATGCGGGGCTTTTTCGTCTCGGGGCCACGTGTCTTTTTGCCGCTGGCAGCGTCGAAAGGCGGACAATGCACCATCCTGTGCCATTTCTTCGGGAGCGCCATGAGCTTCATCCAGAACAACCTGATCAACCTGTTTGCCGCCTGCTGGTTCGTTGCCTGCTGGGGCGGCTACACCCGCTACGCCAGCTGGAAGGCCCGTGATACCGCCTGCCTGGCCAGCGTCATGCACCTGTACCGCGAGGACTGGATGCGCCGCATGCTGCTGCGCGACAACCGCATCGCCGACGCCAGCGTGATCGGCAACCTGGAGCGCAACGCATCGTTCTTCGCCTCCAGCACCCTGATCATCCTGGCCGGTATCCTCACCGTGCTGGGCGCCTCGGACCGCGCCTGGTCGCTGCTGGCCGACCTGCCGCTGGTACAGCAGACATCCCAGGGCATGTCCGAAATCAAACTGTTATGCCTGGCGATGGTGTTCGTGTACGCCTTCTTCACCTTCAGCTGGTGCATGCGCCAGTACAACTTCGCCGCCGTGCTGGTGGGCTCGGCACCGATGATCGGCGAGCGTCAGGTCAGCGAGCAGGAGCGCAAGGCCTTCGCTCTGCGCGGGGCGCGGGTTATCTCGCTGGCGGCCAACCAGTTCAACTTCGGGCTGCGCTCGTACTATTTCGGCATGGCCTTGCTCAGCTGGTTCATCAGCCCCTGGCTGCTGGTGCTGATGAGCACCGGGGTAGTACTGGTGCTGTACCGCCGCGAGTTTCATTCCGACGTGCTCGACGTGATGGTCTATACCCCTACAGAGGCGCCATTGCCTGAGCCGAACAAGGAACCGGTCGCATGAGTATTCCGTTCTGGTGTGTGTTGATCAGCGCACTGCTGATCTATGTGGCGCGGGTGCCGGTGGCGCGTGCGATGAAGCAACAGGGCAGCTACGACAACCACCTGCCGCGCAGCCAGCAGGCGCAACTGACCGGCATGGGCGCCCGGGCGGTGGCGGCGCACCAGAACAGTTTCGAAGCATTCATGTTGTTCGCCGTAGGTGTATTGATGGCGCACACCACCCAGACCCAGGGTTTTCTGATCGATACCCTGGCGATCATCTTCGTGATCGCGCGAATCATCTACCTGCCGCTGTATTGGTATGACTTTGCGTGGCAGCGCAGCCTGGTCTGGTCGATCGGGCTGATCTGTTCATTGTTGCTGATGCTCAGCCCGACCTTTCGCCAACTTCTGGCCTGACATGAAAAAACCCGACCTGAGTCGGGTTTTTTCATTAAAGCGCAGTTGCTTACTTGGCAGGTTCTGCCGGGGCGGCTTCTGGTGCTGGCGTCACAGGAGCGGCCTGGTTGTTTTCTTCTGCACGCTTTTGTTCGGCTTCAGCACTGTCTTTGGCGGCTTCGGCGTTTTCTTTGGCGGCGTCGTTCATCTTATCCTGAGCGTCGTCCATTTTCTTCTGGGCTTGCTCGGCATGTTCTTGAGCGTCCTGGGCTTTGTTTTCGCTGGCTTTATCGCAAGCAGCGAGGCCCAGGGCGGCGGCCAGCATAACGGCAAAGGCAATGGGTTTACGCATGGGGTGTTTCTCCTTGTGGAATAGAGTTGCTTGAATTATCTGAGTTCAAGTAAGCGACATAAGTTCCGCGTCGTTTGCACATATATAAGTGCCGGATCCATATAGACTTTCCCTCAGGCTTATGCAGCACCTGAGTTATTGCACAAGGAGCTGACCGTGAATGAACCGTCACCGTTGATGGTCCAGGCCGAACGTTTTCTTTCGGCGCTGCGCCATTGCCAGTTGTTGAAGATGCACGTAGAGCGTGCCGATGCCGACGGCATCACGCTGTGCCTGCCGTACTCGCCGCAGATCGTGGGTAACCCGCAGAGCGGCGCGATCCATGGCGGTGCAATCACCACCCTGATGGACACTGCGCTGGGCATGGCCACCCTGTGCGCCCTGGCCGAGTTCGAGGTGTGCCCGACCCTGGACCTGCGCATCGACTACATGCACCCGGGGCAGGCCGACAAGGCGGTGTATGGCCAGGCGCAGTGCTACCGGGTCACCCGCGATGTGATCTTCGTCCGCGGCTGCGCCTACCAGGACGACCCCGGCGAGCCGATTGCCCAGGTGGTGGGCACCTACATGCGCCTGGGCAAGGACATCAAGGGCGGCCTGGGCTTCGGCCGGCAGCTCAAGGCGGTGGCGCAATGATTCCCGCGGACGTGCATGCACAGCTGCGCCAGGCGCATGCCCAGGGCAACTACGCGCCATTGCTGCAACTGATCCCCTACGCCAGCCTGATCGGCATCCAGTGCAGCCGTGACGGCGACGACCTGCTGTTCTGCCTGCCGGCCAGTGCCGACAATATCGGCAACCCGTTGCTGCCGGCGATCCATGGGGGGGTGATCGCCGGGTTCATGGAACTGTCGGCGGCGCTGTACCTGCTGATTTTCAGCGAAAGCGCGAGCATTCCCAGGATCATCGACTTTTCCATCGATTACCTGCGCGCCGGCCTGTACCGCGATACCTATGCGCGGTGCCAGCTGTGGCGTCAGGGGCGGCGGGTGACCAACGTCGCGATCACCGCCTGGCAGGGCGACCCGGACCAGCCCATCGCCACGGCCCGTGCGCATTTCAAGATCAAAGAACTGCCCGTGCCCTTGAAATAGATATGCCAGCCCCCATCTGCTGTTCATCCCGCCACGAAAGGCCGGACGCTGCCCCGCGGGGGCCGTCGGCCCGAGTGACTACTGCCATCAGATCGGAGTGTTGAAGACCATGAGTGTGGAAACTCAAAAAGAAACCCTGGGCTTCCAGACCGAGGTGAAGCAGCTGCTGCACCTCATGATCCATTCGCTGTACTCGAACAAGGAAATCTTCCTTCGCGAATTGATTTCCAACGCCTCCGACGCCGTCGACAAACTGCGCTTCGAAGCCCTGGCCAAGCCCGAGCTGCTCGAGGGCGGCAGCGACCTGAAGATTCGCGTGAGCTTCGACAAGGCGGCCAACACCGTCACCCTGGAAGACAACGGCATCGGCATGAACCGCGATGACGTGATCACCCACCTGGGCACCATCGCCAAGTCCGGCACTGCCGACTTCATGAAGAACCTCACCGGTGACCAGAAGAAAGACTCGCACCTGATCGGCCAGTTCGGTGTGGGCTTCTACTCGGCGTTCATCGTCGCCGACCAGGTCGATGTCTACAGCCGCCGCGCCGGTACTCCGGCGAGCGAGGGCGTGCACTGGTCGTCCAAGGGCGAGGGCGAGTTCGAAGTCGCCACCGTGGACAAGGCCGAGCGCGGTACGCGCATCGTGCTGCACCTGAAAAAAGGTGAAGACGAATTCGCCGATGGCTGGCGCCTGCGCAACATCATCAAGAAGTACTCCGACCATATCGCCCTGCCGATCGAACTGCCCAAGGAAGCGGCTGCCGCCGAAGGCGAAGAGCAGCCTGCCGTGGAGTGGGAAACCGTCAACCGTGCCAGCGCGCTGTGGACCCGTCCGCGTACCGAGATCAAGGACGAGGAATACCAGGAGTTCTACAAGCACATCGGCCACGATTTCGAAAACCCGCTGGCCTGGAGCCACAACAAGGTCGAAGGCAAGCTGGAGTACACCTCGCTGCTGTACGTGCCGGCCCGTGCGCCGTTCGACCTGTACCAGCGTGAAGCGCCACGCGGCCTGAAGCTGTACGTGCAGCGCGTGTTCGTGATGGACCAGGCCGAATCGTTCCTGCCCTTGTACCTGCGCTTCATCAAGGGTGTGGTCGACTCCAACGACCTGTCGCTGAACGTGTCGCGCGAGATTCTGCAGAAAGACCCGATCATCGATTCGATGAAGTCGGCGCTGACCAAGCGCGTGCTGGACATGCTCGAGAAGCTGGCCAAGAACGAGCCTGAGCAGTACAAGGGCTTCTGGAAGAACTTCGGCCAGGTGCTCAAGGAAGGCCCGGCGGAAGACTTCGCCAACAAGGAGAAGATCGCCGGCCTGCTGCGCTTTGCCTCCACCCACGACGACAGCGGCGAGCAGAGCGTGTCCCTGGCCGACTACCTGGCACGTGCCAAGGAAGGTCAGGACAAGATCTACTTCCTCACCGGCGAGTCCTACGCGCAGGTACGCAACAGCCCGCACCTGGAAGTCTTCCGCAAGAAAGGCATCGAAGTGCTGCTGCTGACCGACCGCATCGACGAGTGGCTGATGAGCTACCTGAGCGAGTTCGACGGCAAGGGCTTCGTCGACGTGGCCCGTGGCGACCTGGACCTGGGCAAGCTGGACTCCGAGGAGGACAAGAAGGCTCAGGAAGAAGTGGCCAAGGACAAGGAAGGCCTGGTCGAGCGTCTGAAAGCCGCGCTGGGCGATACCGTCAGCGAAGTGCGCGTGTCGCACCGCCTGACCGATTCGCCGGCGATCCTGGCCATCGGTGAACAGGACATGGGCCTGCAGATGCGCCAGATCCTCGAAGCCAGCGGGCAGAAGGTGCCGGACTCCAAGCCGATCTTCGAATTCAACCCGGGTCACCCGCTGATCGAGAAGCTGGACAACGAGCAGAGCGAAGACCGTTTCGCCGACTTCTCGCATATCCTCTTCGATCAGGCCGCCCTGGCGGCGGGCGACAGCCTCAAGGATCCGGCGGCGTATGTGCGTCGACTGAACAAGCTGCTGGTCGAACTGTCGGCGTAAGCAGTTGCAGGAAAGCCCGCTTCGGCGGGCTTTTTTCATTGTGCAAGGAGGGGTTCATGAGCAACGTGACGATCGAGTCGCTGGTGTACAAGCTTGACGGCAAGGTGTACGAAAGCCGCCTGGTGTATACCCACGGCGCCAAGGAACAGCCGGGCCTGGTGATGGCGCCGAACTGGATGGGCATCGGCGAGGGCGCCGAGCGCATTGCCAGGGAGGTGGCGGCCCAGGGCTATGTGGTGCTGCTGGCTGACCTGTATGGGCAGACGCTGCGCCCATCCAACATGGATGAAGCGGGGGCGGCGATGATGCCGCTGAAAAATGATCGGGTCGAGCTGCGCAAACGCATGAAGGCGGCGCTGGATCAGTTGCTGGGGCAATCGAAGGCAGTGCTTGCGCCGGGCAAGCTGGCCACCTTCGGCTTCTGCTTCGGCGGTTGCTGCGCACTGGAGCTGGCCCGTGAAGACCAGCGTCTGCGCGCTGCGGTGTCGTTCCACGGTACGCTGGACACGCCGCTGCCGGCCCAGGAGGGCAAGGTGTCGGCAGCGTTGCTGGTGTTGCACGGTGCAGCCGACCCGCTCGTGCCGCGCGAGCAACTGCCTGCCTTCGAGGCCGAGATGGATGCGGCCAAGGCTGACTGGCAGCTGGTGAGCTACGGAGGTGCGGTGCATTCGTTCACCGACCCCGCAGCGAACGTGCCAGGCAAGATGAAGTACGACGCCAGGACGTCCAAGCGCGCGTTCCAGGCGATGCACAACCTGCTGCGGGAAGTGTTCCAGGCCTGATGGCCTCTTCGCTGGCAAGCCCGCTCCTGCCTCTGCAGGAGCCGGCCTTGCCGGCGAATCTCAAGGCAACTCGATTCGCCCGATCTCGCCCGGTACCACCGGCCAATCCCCGGCCGCCCAGCGTGCCCGTGCCTGCTCGATCAGCGCCGGGTCACTGGCGACGAAGTTCCAGTTCATCCGCCGCGGCCCGTCCAGTGCGTCGCCGCCAATGATCACCAGGTGGCATTCGCTGTCGGCGTACAGGCTCATCGCTTCGCCTTCGGGCAGCACCACCAGGCTGCACGGCTCCAGTGGCTGATCGTCAAGGCTCGCCTCACCGTCGAGTACATAAACCGCCCGTTCAGCGTGTTCGGCGGGAATCAGCAGCGTGCTCGCCGCCTGCATGCGCACCTCGGCATACAGGGTCGCTGACAACACCGGCACTGGCGAGGTCAGGCAAAACCCCGTGCCCGCGATCATGCGGATACTCACCCCCAGCGCATCGCTGCTCGGCAAGCTGGCCGCCGGGTGATGGCTGTAGTGCCCCGGCCCCTGTTCGTGATCCTTCGGCGAGGCCAGCCACACCTGCAGCCCGTGCAGGCGCTTGGGCTGACCCAGCAGCTCCGGCGGGGTGCGCTCGATATGCGCCACGGCGCTGCCGGCGGTCATCCAGCTCACCTCGCCGGCACTCACGCGCTGATCCGAGCCCAGGCTGTCCTTGTGCTGCAACTGGCCTTCGAACAGGTAGGTGAGGGTGGACAGGCCGATGTGCGGGTGCTGGCGAATGTCCATGCCACGCCCGGGCGGGTAGTCGGTCGCCAGCATGTGATCGAAGAACACGAACGGCCCGACGCTACGCCGCCGTGCCGAAGGCAGCGGGCGCAGGATGGGTTGGCCTTCGACGGATTCGGCGCGCGGGCGGATTACCAGGGGAGGGTTCATCAGGGGCACCAGGGCGATGGAAATAATTGGAAGCATAACCTGCCCGGTGCCCGGGCTGAACCGTTGCGCCCGGCGGCAGGTCTACCCTGGGTCAATTGCACAAGGGGATTGCGATGTGGGCCAGGACGCTGGGGTGCCTGTTGCTGTCGGTGACGCTGTCGGGCATGGCCCAGGCGCGGGAGTACCGCTACAGCGACGCGCACCTGCATTATGTCGATTTCTTTCAGGAAAGCGCCGGCATGGACGAGTTGCTCAAGGCCATGGATGCGGCGCGTATCGATCAGTCGATGATCTCGGGTGTGGCGGTGGCCAAGAAATGGCATGAAGACGAGCCCAAGCGCCCGCGCTACTACGCCGGCGATGATGCCGCAGCCTACTGGTACAGCGCCACCGACATCTATGTGGCAGCGGCGCTGCAACAGTTGCCCGAGCAGCAGCGCCAGCGCTTTCACCCGTTTCTGACCGGCTTCAACCCGGTGGACAAGAACGCGGCCACCCATATCGAGCGCATGCTCGAGCTGTTTCCCGGCCTGTGGCAGGGCATCGGAGAAGTATTCACCCGCCACGACGACCTGACGGCGTTGACCAGCGGCGACACGCCACGGGCCAACAACGAGGCGCTGGGCCTCATCTATCAGCTGGCGGCCAGGCACGACATGCCGGTGCTGATCCACTCCAACATCACCTCCAAGCGCGAACGCAACCCGCTGTACCTGGAAGAGATCGAGCAGCCCCTGCGCGAGCACCCCGATACCCGTTTCATCTGGGCCCACGCCGGCACCAGCATGGAGATTCACCGCCACCAGACCCAGCTGGACTTTCTGCTGCCGACCCTGACGCGCATGCTCGAGCGTTATTCGAACCTGTACATCGACCTGTCGTGGAGCGTGCTCCAACCCTACCTGCTGGACGACAAGGGCGTGCCACGGCCCGAATGGGTTGCGCTGGTGGAGCGCTTCCCCGAACGTTTCATGCTCGGTTCCGATGTGGTCGGCCGCTTCGCCAGCCTGGGCGAGCAACTGCACGGGTTCGACCGGTTTCTGGATGCCTTGCCCGAGGCCGTGGCGCACAAGGTGGCCAAGGACAACTTTCTCGCGGTACTGCCCAGGTCACGCTGATGTCATCAGCCTGTCATGCAAGCCCCATAGCCTGCCGCCATCAACCTGATGGAGAGCAGATGTCGAAGAGTCGTTTGGGCGCCCTGGCCGCGCTGATGCTGGTGAGTGCGGTGGCCGGTGCAGAGGTGCGGGTGCAGGGGCCGGTGGAGTACGGCGTGTTCCAGACCCGCCACCAGGACTTCCAGCCCGGTGAACGGGTATTGACCCAGACCAGCCAGACCCTGGAGCACACCGACCGAGTGCCGGCCCGTCTTGGCAGCAAATTCGGCCTGCGCTATCGCCTTGAAGGCAAGGTGGCCGAAGACACGCCCCTGACGCTGCTGTACCTGACACCCGGGGTGATCACCCCCGACGGCCAGCGCCATGACAAGTTCGAGGTGGTGCAGAAGCTGGTACCGGGGGCCGCGCAGGATGTCATGGCCTATGAATTTACCGAGCACCACGAAGTGGTACCGGGCCAGTGGCACTTCATGGTGTTCCAGGGGGACCGCCTGCTGGCCGAGCAGCGCTTCATCGTGCAATGAGGCATGCGCCGCCTGCGCTCGCAATGACAAGGCGTTTTGATATCACTTTTTCGTCTTACGCAAAAATCTCAAGGGCCGATACCTTCTAATAAGCACGTCAGCTGCATGACCGATGCAGCGCTTTTGGAGGGAACCGGAAGATGAGCTTGAGACGTTTGAACATTGCGCCGCGGGCAGGTCTGGGGTTTGGTCTGGTAGCGTTGCTGGTGTTTGCATTGGGGGCCTTCTCGCTCCTGCAGATGAGCAGCATGCGCCAGCAGTCCGAACAGGTCGACAGCAACTGGCTGCCCAGTGTGATCTCGGTGGGGCAGATCAGTCAGGACATGTTCCGGATACGGGCGCTGACCCTGCGCCTGCTGCTCAACAGCGACAACGCCGCGCAGCAGCAGACCCATTCACGCATCGAGCAGATCAAGGGCGAGCTGGGCAAGGAACAGCAACGCTACCAGGCCCTGATTGCATTGCCCGAGGAGCAGGCGCTGTTCGACCGCTACCTCAAGCTCGAGCAGCAGTACCTGAGCTATCAGGCACGGGTAGTGCAGATGGCCCTGCAGGGCCAGACAACGGAGGCGGTGGCGCTGGTCAACGGTGAGATGAACCAGCTGGCCGATCAGCTCACCACCACCCTCAACGAGCTGATCGCCCTCAACAACCATCACGCCAACATGGCCACCGAGCTTGCCGGCACGGTGTATGAGCGTGCCCGCGTGTGGGTGGTCGGCCTGCTGGTGGCCGCACTGGTGCTCACCGTGGTGCTGGCGCTGACCCTGACCCGCAGTATCGTGCGCCCGCTGGCGCAATCGCTGCAGGTGGCCGAGGTGGTCGCCACCGGCGACCTGACCCCGCAGATCAACGTGGAGGGCAGTGACGAGCCGGCGCGCTTGCAGGCGGCCCTCAAGCAGATGCAGCAGAGCCTGCGCGATACCATCGGGCGTATTTCCGATTCGTCCAACCAGCTGGCCTCGGCGTCCGAAGAGCTCAGCGCAGTGACCGAGGACGCTACCCGCGGCCTGCACCAGCAGACCCAGGAAATCGAGCAGGCCGCCACCGCCGTGAACCAGATGACCGCCGCGGTGGAAGAGGTGGCGAGCAATGCGGTGGCCACCTCCCAGGCCTCGACCGAGTCCGATCGCATTGCCCGTCAGGGGCGCGAGCAGGTGCGCCTCACGGTAGCGTCGATCGAGGCGCTGGCCGATGGCGTTACCGCCAATGCCGCGGAAGTCGGGCAGTTGGCCGAGCAGGTGCACGGCATCACCAAGGTGCTGGATGTGATCGGTTCGATCGCCGAGCAGACCAACCTGCTGGCCCTGAACGCGGCCATCGAGGCGGCCCGGGCGGGGGACGCCGGGCGCGGTTTTGCAGTGGTGGCCGACGAGGTACGGGCACTGGCCCATCGTACCCAGCAGTCGACACGGGAAATCGAACAGATGATCGGTGGCATCCAGGAGGGTACCGACCGGGCGGTGGAGGGCATGCAGCAGACCAACCAGCGTGCCCAGGGCACCCTGGATGGCGCGCATGCGGCGGGTACGGCGCTGGAAGAGATTGCCACGGCCATCAGCCTGATCAACGAGCGCAACCTGGTGATCGCCAGTGCGTCCGAGCAGCAGGCACAGGTGGCGCGGGAGGTGGACCGCAACCTGACCAACATCCGCGACCTGGCGCTGCAGAGCTCGGCGGGGGCCAACCAGACCAGCGCGGCGAGCCAGGCGTTGTCGCAGCTGGCCATCGAGCTCAATACGCTGGTGGGCAGGTTTTCGGTGTAACGCCTTTGGCCGGCAAGGCCGGCCCCTACAGGCATCGCGTGCCCTGCAGGAGCCGGCCTTGCCGGCCAATTGCCCCGAAAGCCGCAAACAAAAACGCCCCGAACCAGTCGGGGCGTTTCTACAGCAGGGGCGAGCCCTTGCTTACTTGCCAGCCCAGCGCTTGAGCACCAGGGTGGCATTGGTGCCGCCGAAACCGAAGCTGTTGCTCATCACGGTGTCGATCTTGGCATTTTCGCGGGTTTCGCGCAGAACTGGCAGGTCGGCCACTTCCGGGTCCAGCTCGTCGATGTTGGCGGAGCCGGCAATGAAGTTGCCTTCCATCATCAGCATGCAGTAGATCGCCTCGTGAACGCCGGCAGCGCCCAGCGAGTGGCCCGACAGGCTCTTGGTGGAGCTGATGGCCGGGGCCTTGTCGCCGAACACTTCACGCACACCCTTCATTTCGGCAACGTCACCGACCGGGGTCGAGGTGCCGTGGGTGTTCAGGTAGTCGATCGGGGTGTCGACGGTGGACAGCGCCTGCTGCATGCAGCGGATCGCGCCTTCGCCACTTGGGGCAACCATGTCGTAACCGTCGGAGGTCGCGCCGTAGCCAACGATTTCGGCGTAGATCTTCGCGCCACGGGCCAGAGCGTGCTCCAGCTCCTCGACCACTACCATGCCGCCACCGCCGGCGATGACGAAACCGTCACGGTCGGCATCGTAGGCGCGCGAGGCTTTTTCCGGGGTGTCGTTGCGCTTGCTGGACAGTGCGCCCATGGCGTCGAACAGGAACGACTGGCTCCAGTGCTCTTCTTCACCGCCACCGGCGAACACCACGTCCTGCTTGCCCATCTGGATCTGTTCCATCGCGGTACCGATGCAGTGCGCGCTGGTGGCGCACGCCGAGGCGATGGAGTAGTTCAGGCCCTTGATCTTGAACGGGGTGGCCAGGCACGCCGACACGGTGCTGCTCATGGTGCGGGTAACGCGGTATGGGCCGACGCGCTTGACGCCTTTTTCGCGCAGGATGTCCAGCGCTTCCATCTGGTTCAGGGTCGAGGCGCCGCCGGAACCGGCGATCAGACCGGTGCGCGGGTTGGACACCTGCTCTTCGCTCAGGCCCGAGTCCTTGATCGCGTCCTGCATCGCCAGGTAGGCGTAGGCGGCTGCGTGGCCGACGAAGCGATAGACCTTGCGGTCGATCAGCTCTTCGAGGTTGAGGTCGATGGAACCGGAAACCTGGCTGCGCAGCCCCATTTCCTTGTATTCCGGGTTGAAACGGATGCCCGGACGGCTTTTACGCAGGTTTTCGGAGACGGTCTCTTTGTCATTGCCCAGGCACGATACGATGCCCAGACCTGTGATTACGACGCGGCGCATGCGAATAACCCTTAGAAATTTTCAGTGGAGGTAAATACACCGACCCGAAGGCCTTCGGCGGTGTAGATCTCGCGGCCGTCGACGCTGACCGAGCCATCGGCGATGGCCATGTTCAGCTTGCCTTTCAGGACGCGCTTGATGTGGATGTTATAGGTGACTTTCTTGGCGGTCGGCAGTACCTGACCGAAGAACTTCACTTCGCCCGAACCCAGGGCCCGGCCACGGCCTGGCAGGCCTTGCCAGCCCAGGAAGAATCCGACCAGCTGCCACATGGCATCCAGGCCCAGGCAGCCTGGCATCACCGGGTCGCCTTCGAAATGGCAGGCGAAGAACCACAGGTCTGGACTGATATCCAGCTCGGCGACCAACTCACCTTTGCCGTACTTGCCACCCTCTTGGCTGATGTGCGTGATGCGATCCACCATCAGCATGTTAGGGGCGGGCAGTTGCGCGTTACCTGGGCCGAACAGCTCACCGCGACTGCAGCGCAGCAGGTCTTCCCGGGTAAAGGCGTTTTGTTTGGTCATGCGAGCTCCTCAATAGTCACCGTGCGGCACGGGGTAGATCTTCCCGACCGACCCAAAAGCCTCAGGCTTGGGGCGGCAGCCTACACATAGACTATTGCGTTGTAGTGAAAGTCACAGCACAGGGGACGAAGATGTACACTTGTGCACTGAAATTTTTATGACAAGCCCGGCAAGGGCCCGGTTCAGTCTGTAAGACTGCCGCACTTTAGCATTTATCGCCAGTCACAGATGCCTGTGCGGGCAGCCAGCGTTGCAGAATCTGCTGCAGATCAATGCGTTTGAACGGCTTGGTCAGGTAGTCGTTCATGCCGGCGGCCAGGCAGCGTTCGCGATCGCCCTGCAGCGCGTTGGCAGTCAGGGCGATGATCGGCATGGCTGCGGCATGGGGGATCTGGCGGATGCGCCGGGTGGCCTCGTAGCCGTCGATGACCGGCAGGCGGCAATCCATCAGCGTGGCGGCAAAGCGCTGGCGGCTGGCCAGCGCCACCGCCTGGGCGCCATCGGCGGCCACGCACACCTCGAACCCCAGGCTGCGCAGCATGGCCTGGGTCACGGCCTGGTTCACCGGGTTGTCCTCCACCAGCAGGATGCGTCGGCCCTGGCCAGGGTCACTGTTGTCGGCCCTGGGCGCAGGCAGCGTGGGGTTCTGCTGCATGCATAGCGCCAGCGGCATTTCCAGGGTAAAGGTCGAGCCCCTGCCTTCACGGCTTTCGGCACGCAGCGTGCCGCCCATGCGCTCGGTCAGGGTGCGGGCGATAGACAGCCCCAGGCCGGTACCGCCGTAACGTCGTGAAATAGAACTGTCGGCCTGCTGGAAGGCAACGAACATGGTTTCCAGGCGCTCGCTGTCGATACCGATGCCGGTATCGCGCACCGCACAGGTGAACCAGATCAGTTGTCGGTCCAGTACCTGCCAGCGCGGTTCGATCTGCACGCTGCCGTGTTCGGTGAACTTCAGCGCGTTGCCGATCAGGTTCACCAGCACCTGGCGGATGCGGGTCGGGTCGCCGGCCACGCGCAACTGTTCCATGCCCGGCGGCAGTGGCGCCAGCAGCAGCAATCCGCGCTGCTGGGCGACATGCTGGAACGACTGCGTGCAACTGCCCAGCAGCTCGGCCAGGTTGAACTCGATGTGCTCCAGCTCCAGCGTCGTGCGCTCGATCCGCGAGAAGTCGAGGATGTCGTTGATCACCTTGAGCAGATGGCCGGTGGACTCGCTGGCCACGGCCGCGTACTCGCTCTGTTCTTCGCTCAGCGCGGTGGTCTGCAGCAGTTGCAGCATGCCCAGCACCCCGTTCATGGGGGTGCGCAGCTCGTGGCTCATCATCGCCAGGAAGTCCGACTTGGCCTTGTTCGCCTGTTCCGCTTCCTCGCGGGCCTGGATCAGCTGGGCGATGGCCTGTTGCTGCTCGTGGCTGGCCTGTGCCAGGCCGCTGGCCAGGTTGTTGATGTGGCGGGCCAGGTGGCCCAGCTCGCTGTCGTCGACCACCGGCAGCGGCGCATTGAAGTCGCCTTTCTGGATCGCCTTGACCGCGTGCCCCATGTCGCTGATCGGACGCGACAGGCTGCGCGCCAGGCGCCGTGCGAGGATGAAGGTGAACAGCAGGGCGAACAGGGCCAGGATCGCGGCCTTGATCACGATTTCCTGCTGGCGCTGGTTGAAGGCGTCATCGGACATGCCCACGATCACCCGGCCCAGGTAATCGTCCTTGCGGGTCGAGGCCGAGCCACCGTTGTGCAGGAAATCGCTGTCCAGAAAGATCCGCTGCAGGCGGATAGGCGCCTGGAACACCTCGACCTGCTGGGGGCGGTTCTCGTGCTCGTCGGCCTGCTCGACATACACCAGGATGTGGTTTTCGCTGTCCTGCACTTCGAGAAAGCGCACATGCGGGATGGTCAGGGTGGCGCGCATCAGGCTCTCGAGCACTTCGTCATTGCCCGAAATGACCCCGTATTCCGAGGCCGGTGCCAGCTGGTTGGCGATCAGCTGGCCGGTATGGTTGAGCTCCTGGCGCAAGTCCTGGATGCGCACGAAGGTGAAGAAGCTGATCAGCAGCAACGTCAGCAGCAGGGCCGGCCCCAGGCTGATGATCTGGGTGCGGGTACTGATGTCCCAGGTCAGTTTTTTCATCGGTGCTTCTCTCCTGCGGCCACGGCCTGCTGTGCGGCCACCGGGTCTATCGCCTCGATGCCCAGGGCTCGGGCCACCTGCTGGTTGCCGGCCACGCGAAATCGCTCGGGGTACAACGTCCGCGGCCAGGCCGCCGGCGGCTGGTCGAGCAGGCGGTCGAGCACCGCCAGCCAGTCATGCTGGTCGCTCAGGGTACTGGCCAGCCCGCCGGCGCGCACGAACCCGGCATTCGGACCGATCAGCGGGACCTGGCGTGCATAGCTGCTCAGCAGCAGGTGCTTGGCCGTGGTGGCGTTGTACAGCAGTGGGTCGTCCAGGCCCAGTAGCACATCGCTGTTTTTGAGCACGGCCTGCAGCGGCCGATTGTCACGCGGGTCGGGCCAGGCCTGGGCGATGATCTCAAGGCGCAGCGCCTTGGCCGCCTGGCGCAGCTCGTCGAGCAGGAACCGGCTGTTCTCGGTATATAGCACACCAATGCGCCTGGCCTGGGGCAGCAGGTAGTGGGCCAGGCGCAACTGACGCGCGGGCGGCGGGTCGCTCCACAGCAGGCTCAGGTAGGACGGGCGTCGGTCGCCCAGGTGCCGGCTGGCCTGTACCCGGCTGACCCGCAAGGCCAGCGTCGGCGGGCCTTCGGCCTGTTTCAGGCGCCAGTCCAGTGCGGCCAGGTCGAGCAGAATCAGGCGCGTGCCCGGCTTGAGCCTGTGCCCGGCAGGCAGTTCTGACACGGCGGTGAAGCGCACGTGATCGGTGGGGCGCTGCGCGCGCAGGGCGGTGACGAAGTCGCGCACGCCTGCATTGCCCTGGGCGGCGGTAACCAGAATGTCTGCGGCCGCCAGTGCGCTCAGCGGCCACGCCAGCATCAGCACCAGGCAAGCGTGCAGCAGGCGCATCAGAATTCCAGCTCCGCGCTCAGGTACAGCACCTGCCGGCTGTCGTAGCGGTTCTGCCAGTTGCTGGTGGGCTCGTCATCCAGGCGTTGCTGAAGCATCCCGGCCAGCTCGAGGCTGGCGTTGCGGATGGGGATGCGCCTGGCCACGCGCAGGTCGACACGCTCGAAGCGGTACTGGTTGAGGGCGTCGTCGCCGTAGTAGAACACTGCGCTCGACCAGCCTCGGCCCCAGTCGCGCAGCCAGCCGGCCGAGCCGCTGTTGCGTGCGCTGAGGTGGCGGTCATCGGGGTTGCTGGCCCAGGCATCGACATAGGCGTAGGTCAGGCGCAGGCGGTCGGCACTGCGCAGTTGCCAGTCCAGTTGCGCCTCGCTGCCGGTGAAACGCGCCTTGTTGGCGTTGCTGGCGATGGGCCGGTTGTTGCGCAGCGGTTCGCTGACCATGCCGGTGAGCTGGTCATGGAACAGCTTGATGTCCAGGCTCAGGCCGATTTCGCTGAAAAAGCCGTTGTAGCCCAGCTCCTGCGAGCGCATGCGTTCCTGGTCGAGGTCGCCCGGGCCGCGGGTGGTGACGAAGTACTCGGCGTGGCGCTGGCCGAAGGCGGCCGGGCGCAGGTTGTCGACGCGGTAGCTCCAGTTGACGTTGTTCTCGAACATGTCCGGCGAGCGTACCGCCTCCGAGTACACCGCACGCAGGCCGTGGCGCGGGGTGATCAGGTAGTTCACGGCCAGGCGCGGGGCCAGCGAGCTGCCCGCCAGCCGGGTATCCTCGAACATCGCGCCGCCCTGCACGATCCAGTGTTCGTCGGCGCGCCACTCGAGCTGGCCGAACAGGCGCCAGGTGGTGTCGTCGAGGCTGCCATCGTAGTAGGTCTTCGAGTCGGCCCGGTCGTAGCGGTAGGCGATTCCGCTGACCAGGCGCAGGCTGTCGCTCAGGCTCAGGGTGTCCTGCAGCTCCAGGTCCAGGCGGCTTTCGCGGGTACTCTGGTCGATGTCGCCGCACACCGGGTTGGCACCGCCGTTGTGCCACTGCTGGCGGACCTCGCGGGCCAGCGCCTGCTCCTGGTCGCTGCCGGGAGGAATCGGCGCGTCGATGTTGCGGGCCAGGCGTTCGGTATAGCCCGGGTTGAGCCGCCACAGCTGCGCCAGTTGCGGGCTGAAGGCGATGGCCGCATCGCACGCGCTCCACACCTGCTGGCGATCCCAGTGCAGCGCCGAACCCTGCAGGTACAGGCTGTGCCGCGGGTCCAGGTCGATGTTCCAGCGTACCGAGGCGGCGTAGTCCTTGGCATTCACGTCGGCGTTCGCCCCTGCGCCGCTAACGCCGGGGAACACCGGGGTATAGGCATAGGGGCGCTGCTCGCTGCCTTCCTTGGCGGAAAACTGCCAGTCCAGGCTCTGCTCGGCGTTCAGCGCATGGCTGGCGCTCAGGCTCAGGCGGGTCAGGCGGCGGCCATCGCGGTAGTGCTGGCCCTGCGCGTTGTGGTCAAAGCCGTCGTCCTGCTGGCCCGACAGCGACAGGCGCAGGTCGCCGCCTTCCCAGCCCAGGCCCTGGCTGGCGTACCAGTCGTCGATGCCGCGCTGGCCGCGGATCACCTTGAGCCGCGTGCCATGGCTGTCGGCCGGGCTGCGGGTGAGGATGTTGACCACCGCCATCAGTGCATTGGCGCCATAGCTGACGGTGTTGGGCCCGCGGAACACCTCGATGCGCTCGATATCCTCCAGTGCCAGCGGGATATCGCCCCAGTCCACCGTCGCCAGCCCCGCGCGGTACACCGAACGGCCATCGACCAGCACCTGCATGCGCCGCGCATCGTTGACGCTGCTGCCGTGGTAGTTGGCCGCCGGCTGGTTGCCCGCGCCGTAGCCGACCATCATGCCGGGCACCAGGCGTAGCAGTTCGGGTACGTTGCGCGCGCCGCTGGCGCGGATCAGCTCACTGTCGAGCACGCTCATGCTGCCGGGCACCGCCGCCGGCGACTGCCTGAGGCGGGTGGCGGTCAGGATCTGCGGCAGCGCCTGGCTGTCGACGAACAGGTCGTCCGCCACCGCCGGACCGCCCAGCAGGGCAGTCAGCAGAACCAGCGGGCGCGAGGGGGGAGGGCCAAGATGCACGGCGCGGCCTTGATGGCGGGTATCGAGCGGGCATGTTAACCGAGTAGCCGGCTTTTTCCAGCGATCAAACCCGCATTGCTGCGGTCCAATCGCACATCTGGCGCTGGCCGTGGCCTTAACCCTCCGTATAATGCGGGGGTCGCCACTTTATTGGTTTTAACGGATTGGATATGACTGAACAGCAGCCTGTTGCAGTTCTTGGAGGCGGGAGCTTTGGTACCGCCGTGGCGAACCTGCTGGCCGAGAATGGTGTCGAGGTACGGCAGTGGATGCGCGACCCCGAGCAAGCCGAGGCCATGCGCAACAACCGCGAAAACCCGCGCTACCTCAAGGGCGTGAAGATCCACCCGGGCGTCGAGCCGGTCAACGACCTGCTGGCCACCCTGCAGGCCTGCGAGCTGATCTTCGTCGCCTTGCCGTCCAGCGCCCTGCGCAGCGTGCTGGCGCCCCATGCCGAGCTGCTGAGCAACAAGCTGCTGGTGAGCCTGACCAAGGGCATCGAGGCGCACACCTTCAAGCTGATGAGCCAGATTCTCGAAGAGATCGCCCCACAGGCGCGCATCGGCGTGCTCTCCGGGCCCAACCTGGCCCGCGAGGTCGCCGAGCACGCGCTGACCGCCACCGTGGTCGCCAGCGAGGACGAGCAGCTGTGCCAGCGGGTCCAGGCCGTGCTGCACGGGCGTACCTTCCGTGTCTATGCCAGCAACGACCGCTTTGGCGTCGAGCTGGGCGGCGCCCTGAAGAACGTCTATGCCATCATCGCCGGCATGGCGGTGGCGCTGGGCATGGGCGAGAACACCAAGAGCATGCTGATCACCCGCGCGCTGGCCGAGATGACCCGCTTCGCGGTCAGCCAGGGCGCCAACCCGATGACGTTCCTGGGCCTGGCCGGTGTCGGCGACCTGATCGTCACCTGCTCTTCGCCCAAGAGCCGCAACTACCAGGTCGGCCATGCCCTGGGCCAGGGGCTGAGCCTGGACGAGGCGGTAAACCGCCTGGGCGAGGTGGCCGAAGGGGTCAACACCCTCAAGGTGCTCAAGGCCAAGGCCGAGCAAGTGCAGGTGTACATGCCGCTGGTAGCCGGCCTGCATGCCATCCTGTTCGAAGGCCGGACCCTGAGCCAGGTGATCGAGCTGCTGATGCGCGGCGAGCCGAAAACCGACGTCGACTTCATTTCCACCAGCGGTTTCAACTGAATTACAGGAGCAGGGCATGAACGAGTCCCCAAAACAGGCGCAGCGCGAATCGATCATCTTGCGTGTGCTGTGGATGCTGGTGTTCCTACTGGTATGGCAACTGGCCGAGCTGCTGCTGGGTGGCCTGGTGGTGGTGCAACTGGTGTACCGGCTGATCTACGGCGCACCCAGTGCCAGCCTGATGAACTTCGGCGACAGCCTGAGCCAGTTTCTGGCCCAGATCGGTCGCTTCGGCAGTTTCCACACCGACCAGAAGCCCTGGCCGTTCGCCGACTGGCCCACCCCGCGCGCGCCGGAAGGCGAAGCCGCCCACAGCGTGCCGCCTGCGCCACACCCGGCGCGTGACGAAGAGCCCAAGCTGTGAGGCTGTGGGTACTGCGCCACGGTGAAGCCGAGCCCCGCGCCAACAGCGACGCCGAACGCCGGCTGACCGCCCACGGTCGCGAGCAGGTGCTGCGCAGTGCCGCCCAGTTGCTCGGCTGCGCGCCGCAGGTGATCCTGGCCAGCCCCTATGTACGCGCGCAGCAGACCGCTGCGCTGGTCCACGAGGCGCTGGGTTTGGACAAGCCGGTGCAGACCGTGCCCTGGCTCACCCCCGAAAGCGACCCGCAGCAGGTCATCGCCGAGCTGGACAGGCTGGGGGTGGAGCAGGTGCTGCTGGTCAGCCATCAACCGCTGGTGGGCACGCTGGTGTGCCTGCTCGAACATGGCCACCGCAAGGACCCCGCACCCATGGGCACCGCCAGCCTGGCCGAACTCGACGGCGACCACCCCCTGGCCGGGCTGATGACACTGCGCAGTCTCACTCCCACCTGATCGCCAACCACGACAAGGAATGCTGCATGAGCCTCTGGAAAACCCAACCCGATATCGACCAGCTCAACGCCCGCCAGAAAGGCACCATCGGCGAAGTGCTGGATATTCGCTTCGAAGGCTTCACCGACGACTCCCTGAGCGCCAGCATGGTCGTCGACCAGCGCACCCACCAGCCGTTCGGCCTGCTGCACGGCGGCGCCTCGGTGGTGCTGGCCGAGAGCGTCGGCTCCATGGCCAGCTACCTGTGTATCGACACCACGCGCTTCTATTGCGTGGGCCTGGAGATCAACGCCAACCACCTGCGCGGTGTGCGCAGCGGGCGCGTCACGGCCACTGCCCGGCCCGTGCACATTGGCCGCAGCACCCATGTGTGGGACATCCGCCTGAGCACCGAAGACGGCAAGCTCAACTGCATCTCGCGCCTGACCATCGCCGTCATCGCGCTGGGCGACAACCCACCGGCGACCTGATATTTCTACCAGTTGTTGCCCATGCGCTGCCTTGCTAGCGTGCCCCCAGGACCCATCGGGGGCGCGAACAGGAGTTTGGCGATGAACACACCGGATCCGGAAATGGCAGGCTCGGCCTACTTCTACGACATCGTGCGCCAGGTCGAGCGTGCCCAGGCGCTGGATTTTGCCGAGTACAACGTGCTCAAGGACAGTGCCGAGGCCAAGCTCGACGAGTTGATGCGACGCCTGGAGGGGCTGCGCGAGCTCAGGCAATTGCGCGAGACGGGCCGCCTGATGGGGCATCAGTTGCAGGCCACCTGCCTGGCACTGCGCCGGGCCGAACTGAGCCGCGAGCACAAGCGCAAGGCACGTGATGCGCTCGAGTACCAGTTGCTGTACCTGCAGGCCTGCCTGCGCCGTTCGATTGCCAGCTTCGACGCGAATTGACCTGATCGTCGTGCTCCCTGGCCTGTACGGATGTTGCCGGGTGTTGCTGCGGCGGGGAAAATGGCCCGATTCCCCTTCGCGGACAGGCGACCATGACGCAGCAGATCTTCTTCGCCCATGCCAACGGCTTCCCCTCGGCCACCTACGGCAAGCTGTTCGCTGCGCTGGCCCCCGATTATCACGTCACCCACCTGCCGCAGCACGCGCACGACCCGCGCTTTCCGGTCAACGACAACTGGCAGAACCTGGTCGATGAACTGATCCATCACCTGGAGCAGCAGCCCGAGCCGGTGTGGGGGGTAGGGCACTCGCTGGGCGGGGTGCTGCACCTGCACGCGGCGATGCGCTGCCCGCAGTACTACCGTGGGGTGGTGATGCTCGATTCGCCGGTGCTGACCCGAGCCGACGAGTGGCTGATCCAGCTGGCCAAGCGCTTTGGCTTCATTGACCGCATCACCCCGGCCGGCCGCACCCTGGGACGCCGCGAGGCGTTCGCCGACCGCGAGAGCGCCCGGGCCTACTTCACCGGCAAGGCGCTGTTTCGACAGTTCGACCCCGACTGCTTCGAGGCTTATCTGGAACATGGCCTGCAGGACGAGGGCGAGCAGTTGCGCCTGCGCTTCGACCCGGCCACCGAGATCAGCATCTATCGCAGCCTGCCCCACGTAAGCCCCGGCCCGGCCCGCCAGCTGACGCTGCCGCTGGCGATGGTGCGTGGCAGCCAGAGCCGCGTGGTACGCCGCCACCACGCGTATGCCGTGCGCAGCATGCCCAGGGGCGAGTTCCACAGCCTGCCGGGCGGGCACATGTTTCCGCTGGAGCGCCCGCATGACACCGCGAGCCTGATCAAGGGCCTGTTCGATCGCTGGCAGGAGGCGGTGCAATGAGTGGCGTGGAGGAAGTGCGCCTGAACCTGGGGCACATCGAACTGGCAGCGCACCTGTTCGGCCCGCAGCAGGGCATCCCGGTAATCGCCCTGCATGGCTGGCTCGACAACGCCAACACCTTCGCGCGCCTGGCGCCCCGGCTGCATGGGCTGCGCATCGTGGCACTGGACCTGGCCGGGCATGGCTATTCAGACCATCGGCCGGTGGGCGCCGGCTACGCGCTGTGGGACTACGCCCACGACGTGCTGCGGGTAGCCGAGCAACTGGGCTGGCAACGGTTTGCCCTGCTCGGGCACTCGCTGGGGGCGATCATCTCGGTGATCCTGGCCGGTGCCTTGCCCGAGCGGGTCACCCGCCTGGCGCTGATCGACGGGGTGATTCCGCCCGGCGCCGGCCCCCAGGACACGGCCGAGCGCATGGGCATGGCCTTGCAGGCGCAGTTGCGCCAGGGCGGCAAGGGCAAGACCGTCTACCCGACCCTGGAGCTGGCGGTGCAGGCGCGCATGCAGGGCATGGTCGCGGTCACCCGCGAGGCCGCCGAGCTGCTGGCCCAGCGCGGCCTGATGCCGGTGCCGGGTGGCTACACTTGGCGCAGCGACAGCCGCCTGACCCTGCCGTCGCCGCTGCGCATGAGCGAAGAACAGGCGCTGACCTTCGTGCGCCGCATCGCCTGTCCGACCCAACTGGTGGTGGCCGCCGACGGCATGCTGGCGCGCAACACCACCCTGCTCGAGCAGCTACCCTTCAAGCTGGAACAGCTGCCGGGCGGGCATCACCTGCACCTGAACGACGAGTCGGGCGCCAGCCTTGTTGCAGACTGTTTCAATCGCTTCTTTGCCATTTCTTGACTTGCGGCGGGCAACTGTCGAGGCTTGGCGGGTTGAACAGGGAGACAACCATGACCAAGCGCGACACCGTTGCACCTTTTTTCGCCATCGAGGCCCTTAGCGCCATGGCCCGCCAATGAGTATTTCGCGTCTGATTCGAACAGGCCTTGCCGGCCTGGCCGTGCTTGCCAGCACGCCACTGATGGCCGATCAACTGCCGATTCCGGTGGATGCCAAGGTAGTGGGCCAGACCAGTGCGCAGGAACTGGAGCAGGAACAGGAGCGGGTGTACCCCCTCGGTTCGCTGCGCAAGATCAGCAATGTGATACGCATGGAGGGCAAGGTCGAGGGCCGCGGCAAGGTCAGCTATGCCACCTACCAGCTGCCGGCCGAGCGCAGTGCCAACGAAGCCTTTACCGCCGCCCGCGAAGCCTTGCAGACCGCAGGTGGCTATCCGCTGTTCTGGTGCCAGGGGCAGGACTGCGGTGAAAGCAGCCTGTGGTCGGCGCAGCTGGCCGGGCGATTCAACCTGACCGGTGCCGACAATCAGCAGGCGTTCATTCTGTTGCGCCGCTCCGGCGCCTCCAGCGACACCCTGGTTGCGCTGTACAGCATCACCAAGGGCAATCGGCGCGCGTACCTGCATGTCGAGGAGTTCGTGGCCAACGCACCGCTGGGCGAGGTGTTGCCCACGCCGGCCACCGTGCAGCGCGAACTGCTGAGCACCGGCAAGCTCGACTATGCCGACCTCAAGGGCGAACCGCAGCCGGCCTGGGTCAACCTGCTGTCGCGCAGCCTCAACCTGAACAGTACCTTGCGTGTGACCCTGACCGGCGCCCAGGCCGAGGCCTGGCGCGAGCAACTGGTCAAGGCCGGGGTGCGCGCAGCACGGCTTGAAGTGGGTACGCAGCCGGCTGCCGGGCTGCATGTCGAACTGATCCGCTGACCGGGGCCGCTATGCTCAACAACGATCGCCTGCTGGTACAGATCATCCTTATCGGCCTGCTGGGGGCCGGTCTGTGGGTCATGGCCCCGTTCATTTCCGCGCTGCTGTGGGGGGCGATCCTGGCCTATGCCAGCTGGCCGCTGATGCGCCTGCTCACGCGCGTGCTCGGCGGGCGCGAAACCCTCGCGGCGAGCGTACTGACGGGCGTGTGGATGCTGCTGGTGGCATTGCCGCTGGTGTGGCTGGGCTTCAACCTGGCCGACCATATTCGTGATGCCACCGCGTTCGTGCGCGACGTGCAGGTCGACGGCCTGCCCGATGCGCCGGCCTGGCTGGGCGGCATACCCTTCGTGGGGGAGCGCCTGGTCGGCTTCTGGGACACCCTCGACCAGCAGGGCGCGGCCATGCTGGCGGCGATCAAGCCACACCTGGGGCAGGTGGGCAACTGGTTGCTGGCCCGCAGTGCGCAGATCGGCGGCGGGATTCTCGAACTGACCCTGAGCCTGGTGTTCGTGTTCTTCTTCTACCGTGACGGGCCGCGGCTGTCGGCCTTCGTGCTGCGCCTGCTGAACCGCCTGATCGGCGAGCGCGCCGAATACTACCTGGACCTGGTGGCTGGCACCGTGCAACGGGTGGTCAACGGCGTGATCGGCACCGCAGCGGCGCAAGCCCTGCTGGCGCTGATCGGCTTCCTGATCGCCGGGGTGCCGGGCGCGCTGGTGCTGGGCCTGGTGACCTTCCTGCTCAGCCTGATCCCAATGGGGCCGCCGCTGGCCTGGGTGCCGGCCACCGCATGGCTGGCGTGGCAGGGCCAGTACGGCATGGCGGTGTTCCTGGGGATCTGGGGCACGTTCATCATCAGTGGCGTGGACAACGTGCTCAAGCCCTACCTGATCAGCCGGGGCGGCAACCTGCCGCTGGTGATCGTGCTGCTGGGGGTGTTTGGCGGGTTGCTGGCGTTCGGCTTCATCGGCCTGTTCATCGGCCCCACGCTGCTGGCGGTGGCCTACAGCCTGCTGCTGGACTGGACCCGCAGCGAGCCGCAGCACCCGCCGCGGGCCTGATCGCACCGGCCTGGCTGGCCGGGCCGCCCTTGCCAGGCGCCGGCCCTGCCGGCCAACGGGGCGTCCCAGCCATGCCGATTCGCTCTCTTTACGCATTCTTTATACCCAACCCTCGCTAGCCCTCTCGCCCCTTTACGCCCCCCCTCCCGACAATCACCGTCAGCGGCACCGTGCCGCGGGACGGAGATTCTTCATGAGCATTCTGGACGGGGTGTCACTGCTGCTGGCAGTGGCGTTGTTTGTGTACCTGATGGCCGCGCTGCTGCGCGCCGATCGCGGTTAGGAGCAGCCATGCACAGTTACGATTACGCATTGCTGCTGGCCTTTTTCGCCCTGGTGCTGCTGCCGGCGCCCTGGCTGGGCCGCTTCTACTACAAGGTGATGGAAGGCCAGCGCACCTGGCTGAGCCCGCTGCTGGGGCCGGTGGAGCGAGGCTGCTACCGGCTGGCCGGGGTCGACCCTGCCACCGAGCAGAGCTGGAAGACGTACGCCCTGGCGCTGCTTGCCTTCAACCTTGCAGGCTTCGGGCTGCTGTTTGCCGTATTGCTGCTGCAAGGGCACCTGCCGCTGAACCCGCAGCACCTGCCCGGCCAGGAGTGGTCGCTGGCGTTCAACACCGCCGTCAGCTTCATGACCAACACCAACTGGCAGTCCTACAGCGGCGAAGCCTCGCTCAGCTACCTGAGCCAGATGCTCGGCCTCACCGTGCAGAACTTCGTCAGCGCCGCCACCGGCCTTGCCGTGCTGGTCGCGTTGTGTCGTGGCATTGCCCGACGCTCGGCCAGCACCCTGGGCAACTTCTGGGTCGACATGACCCGCGCCACCCTCTACGGGCTGCTGCCGCTGTGCCTGCTGCTGGCGCTGCTGCTGGTATGGCAGGGCGTGCCGCAGACCTTCACCGATTATGTGCATGCACTGACCCTGCAGGGCGCCGACCAGGTGATCCCGCTGGGCCCGGCTGCCAGCCAGATCGCGATCAAGCAGCTGGGCACCAACGGCGGCGGCTTTTTCGGGGTGAACTCGGCGCACCCGTTCGAGAACCCCAGCGCCTGGAGCAACCTGTTCGAGGTGGCCTCGATCATCCTGATTCCGGTGGCCCTGGTGTTCACCTTCGGCCACTACGTCAAGGACCTGCGCCAGAGCCGCGCGATCATCGCCTGCATGCTTGCGCTGTTCGTGATCGGCGGCGCCACCGCGCTGTGGTCGGAGTACCAGCCCAACCCCACCCTGAACAGCCCGCTGGTGGAACAGACCGCCCCCCTGGAAGGCAAGGAGAGCCGCTTCGGCACCACCGCCAGCGTGCTCTGGAGCGTGACCACCACCGCGGCCTCCAACGGCTCGGTGAACAACATGCACGACAGCCTCAACCCGCTCAGCGGCATGGTCGCGCTGGTCAACATGATGGTCGGCGAGGTGATTTTCGGCGGCGTCGGCGCCGGGCTCTACGGCATGCTGCTCAACGTGCTGATCGCGGTGTTCCTGGCCGGGCTGATGATCGGTCGTACCCCTGAATACCTGGGCAAGAAGCTGCAGGCCCGCGAGGTGCAACTACTGGTCGCCACGCTGCTGGTGATGCCGGTGGGCGTGTTGGTGCTCGGCGCGCTGGCCACCAGCCTGCCGGGGCCTGCCGCCGCGGTCAGCAACCCGGGCCCGCACGGCTTCAGCCAGTTGCTGTACGCCTACACCTCGGCCAGTGCCAATAACGGCTCGGCGTTTGCCGGGCTGGGCGCCAACACCACCTTCCACAACCTGATGATCGGCCTGGGTATGTTGATCGGGCGCTTCGGCTACATCCTGCCGGTGCTGGCCCTGGCCGGCAGCCTGGCGCTGAAGAAGAGCGCGCCGGTGGGCCAGAACAGCTTCCCGACCCATGGCCCGCTGTTCGTCACGCTGTTGCTGGTGACCATCCTGCTGATCGGTGGCCTGACCTTCCTGCCGGCCCTGGCCCTGGGCCCGGTTGCTGAATACCTGAGCCTGGGCTTGTGAGGAGCCGACCATGAACCTGCCTGTTTCCGAAGTGAAGGCGGCCCCGTCCGCCACTGCCCGCACCACCTTCGCCGCGCTCTGGCGTCCGGCCCTGGTGCAGGCATTCGTCAAGCTCGACCCGCGCCAGCTCAAGCGCGCCCCGGTGATGCTGGTGGTGGAACTGACCGCTATCTTCACCACCCTGCTGTGCCTGCTGCCCAGCGACGTACCCACCGGCGTATCGGTGCAGATCGCCGTGTGGCTGTGGTTCACCGTGCTGTTCGCCAACTTCGCCGAGGCCCTGGCCGAAGGCCGTGGCAAGGCCCGCGCCGACAGCCTCAAGGCCGGCAGCCAGGGCCTGAACGCGCGGCGGCGCATGGCCTCGGGCGAGTTCGAGGTGGTGCCGGCCAGTGACCTGCGCAAAGGCGATGTGGTGCGTGTGGATGCCGGGGAGATGATCCCCGGTGACGGCGAGGTGATCGAAGGGATCGCCGCGGTCAACGAGGCGGCGATCACCGGCGAGTCCGCACCGGTGATCCGCGAGTCTGGCGGCGACCGCTCTGCGGTCACCGGCAACACCCGGCTGGTGTCCGACTGGCTGCTGGTGCAGATCACCAGCAACCCGGGCGAGTCGACCCTGGACCGCATGATCGCCCTGGTCGAGGGCGCCAAACGCCAGAAGACGCCCAACGAGGTGGCCCTGGACATCCTGCTGATCGGCCTGACGCTGATCTTCCTGGTGGTAGTGGTCACGCTGCAGCCCTTCGCGCACTTTGCCGGCGGCAGCATCCCGATGGTGTTTCTGGTGGCCTTGCTGGTGACCCTGATCCCCACCACCATCGGCGGCCTGCTGTCGGCCATCGGCATCGCCGGCATGGACCGCCTGGTGCGGCTCAACGTGATTGCCCGTTCGGGGCGTGCAGTGGAAGCGGCCGGCGATGTGCACGTGCTGCTGCTGGACAAGACCGGCACCATCACCTTCGGCAACCGCCGTTGCAGTGCGGTGCACGCCGCCCCCGGCATCACTGCCCGCGAGCTGGGCGAGGGCGCCTTGCTGGCCTCGCTGGCCGACGACACCGCCGAAGGCAAGTCGATCGTCGACTACCTGCGCCAGTTGCATGACTTCACCCCACCCGACGCTGCACACCTGGTGCCGGTGGCCTTCAGCGCCGAAACCCGCCTGTCGGGCGTCGACTTCGGCGCCCAGCGCTACCGCAAGGGCGCGGTGGATTCGGTACTGGCGTTCGTCGGCATGCAGCGCCTGGACCTGCCGGCCGCCCTGGCCCGTGAAGTCGACCGCATTGCCCAGAGCGGCGGTACACCGTTGCTGGTGTGCGTGGACAAACGCCTGCTGGGCGTTATCCACCTCAAGGACGTGGTCAAGCCCGGCATTCGCGAGCGCTTCGCCGAGCTGCGCAAACTGGGCATTCGCACCGTGATGGTGACCGGCGACAACCCGCTGACCGCGGCGGCGATTGCCGCCGAGGCCGGGGTCGACGACGTGCTGGCCGAGGCCACGCCGGAGAAGAAGCTGGCACGCATTCGCCAGGAACAGAACGACGGGCGCCTGGTAGCCATGTGCGGCGACGGCGCCAACGACGCCCCGGCGCTGGCCCAGGCGGATGTCGGCATGGCCATGAATGACGGCACCCAGGCGGCCCGCGAGGCGGCCAACATGGTCGACCTGGACAGCGACCCGACCAAGTTGCTGGATGTGGTACAGGTGGGCAAGGAGCTGCTGGTGACCCGTGGCGCGCTCACCACCTTTTCCATTGCCAACGACGTGGCCAAGTACTTCGCCATCCTGCCGGCGCTGTTCGCTGCGATCTACCCGCAGCTGGGCGTGCTCAACCTGATGCAACTGGCCAGCCCGCAGAGCGCCATCGTCTCGGCGATCGTGTTCAACGCGCTGATCATCGTGGTGCTGATCCCGCTGGCGCTGCGCGGGGTACGGGTGCAGGCCGCCAGCGCTGCCCACCTGCTGCGGCGCAACCTGCTGATCTACGGTCTGGGCGGGCTGCTGGTGCCGTTCGTGGGGATCAAGCTGATCGATCTGGCGCTCAATGCGCTGCACCTTGTGTGAACTGGGAGATGAACATGACGACGCTAGTACGCCCGGCCCTGAGCCTGATTGTGCTGATGACCCTGATCACCGGCGCGGTGTACCCGCTGGTGGTCACCGGGGTCGCCCAGGTGGCGTTCCCCGAGCAGGCCAACGGCAGCCTGCTGCGCGACGACAGTGGCCAGGTGCGCGGCTCGCGCCTGCTGGCCCAGCCGTTCAGTGGCGCGGGCTGGTTTCAGCCGCGGCCCTCGGCGGCCGACTATGCCACGGTGTCCAGCGGTGCCAGCAACCTGGCGCCGAGCAACCCGGCGTTGGCCAAACGCGTGGGCGAGCAGGCCCAGGCGCTGTATGTGCCGGCACAAGGCCCGGTGCCGCTGGCGCTGCTGACCACCTCCGGCAGCGGCCTGGACCCGCACCTGCCGCCAGCAGCCGTGGCCTATCAGCTGGCGCGGGTGGCAGCGGCGCGGCAATTGCCGCTGCCCACCTTGCAAGCCCTGGTGGAGCAGTCCACCCTGCACCCACTGGTGGGGCCGCCGGTGGTCAATATCCTGGCCCTGAATGCGGCCCTCGACCAGCTCGCACCTGCTTCGAAATAAGGACGTGTGTCGACCATGAGTGATTCTGAACGCGCCGATGCGTTGTTGGCCGAGTTGCCGCGCGAGGGGCGCGGCCGGCTCAAGGTGTTCCTGGGCGCAGCGCCCGGCGTAGGCAAGACCTACGCCATGCTGCAGGCCGCCCATGCGCAGTTGCGCCAGGGGGTGAGGGTGCTGGCGGGCATCGTCGAAACCCATGGGCGCAGCGAAACCGAGGCGCTGCTGGGCGGTTTGCCGCAACAGCCGCTGGTGCGCTCCGAGTACCGTGGCGTGCAGTTGGAGGAAATGGACCTGGACGGCCTGCTCAAGGCCGCCCCGCAACTGGCGCTGGTGGACGAGCTGGCCCACAGCAACGCACCCGGCAGCCGCCACGCCAAGCGTTGGCAGGACGTGCAGGAGCTGCTGTCGGCCGGTATCGACGTGTACACCACGGTCAACGTGCAGCACCTGGAAAGCCTCAATGACCATGTGCGCGGCATCACCGGCGTGCAGGTGCGCGAAACGCTGCCCGACTGGGTGCTGCAGGAAGCCTTCGAACTGGTGCTGATCGACCTGCCGCCGCGCGAGCTGCTCGAACGCCTGCGCGACGGCAAGGTGTACGTGCCGGAGCAGGCGCGGGCGGCGATCGATGCGTTCTTCACCCAGACCAACCTGACGGCCCTGCGCGAGCTGGCGATGCAGACCGCCGCCGCCCAGGTCGATGCCGACCTCGCCCACGGCTACCGCAGCCTGGGCCAGGATGCGCCGGCGCTGCGTGGGCGCCTGCTGGTGGGGGTGGATGGCGATGCCCAGGCCGAGCGCCTGGTACGTCATGCCAGCCGCGTGGCACAGCGCCGCCACCTGCCCTGGAGCCTGGTGCACGTGGACAACGGCCGCCTGCGCGACGAAACCGCACGCCAGCGCCTGCAGGCCGCCCAGCAGCTGGCCGAGCGGCTGGGCGGCGAAGTGGTGGTGCTGCGCGCCGGCGAGGTGGCCAACACCTTGATCCAGCATGCGCTGGAGCGGCGTGCGAGCCTGGTGCTGGTGGGCCAGTCGCGTGATCGGCTGCGTCGGCGCTGGTTCGGTGCCGGTGTGGCGGCGCGCCTGTTGCGCGAGGCCCACGGGCTGGAAATCAACGTGCTCGACCGCGACGCACAGCCAGAACCGGTCAGCGCGCCGGTGGCGCGAGCCTGGGCCTGGCGCCACTACCTGCTGGCGCTGCTTGCCACCGTGCTGGCCAGTGCACTGGCCTGGGGCGTGGCCGGGGTGCTGGCGCTGCCCAACATCTCGCTGGTGTTTCTGGCAGCAGTGCTGCTGGTGGCGGTGCGCAGCAGCTTGGGCCCGGCGCTGGTGTGCGCCGCGCTGTCGTTTCTGGCCTACGACTTTCTGTTCATACCGCCGAATTTCTCGCTGAGCATCCAGCGCGAGGAGGACGTGCTGACCCTGGTGTTCTTTCTGCTGATGGCCGCCCTGACCGGCAACCTGGCGGCGCGCCAGCGGCGTCAGTTGCAGGCGCTGCGCGAAACCCAGGAGCAGACCGGCCAATTGCTGGACCTGACCCGCCGGCTGACCGCGGCCACCGACCGCCAGGCGGTGTTCAATGCCGCCAGCCACCACCTGGAGGGCTGGACGGACGTGCAGATGTGCCTGCTCGAACGCGATGCCGAAGGTCGCCTGCAGGTGGCCAGCGGCGGTGCCCTGCAGTTCAACGACACCGAGCGGGCGGCCGCCGACTGGGCCTGGCAGCATGACCAGGCCGCCGGCCTTGGCAGCGACACCTTGCCCAACGGGCGCTGGTGGTGGTGGCCGCTGTCGGTGGAGGAAGGCCCGCTGGCCCTGCTGGGGGTACGCCCGCGCGAGGGCCAGGTGCTGACGGCCCAGCGCCGGCGCCTGCTCAAGGCCCTCAGCCAGCCATTGGCCCAGGCCCTGGCCCGGGCGCGGCTGGCCGATCAGCTGGAGGCGGCGCGCCTGCACGGCGAAACCGAACAGTTGCGCAGTGCCTTGCTGGCCTCGGTGTCCCACGACCTGCGCACCCCGTTGACTGCCATGCGCGGCAGCATCGACAGCCTGCTGGCACTGGGTGAGGCAATCAGTCAGCACGACCGTCGCGAGCTGCTCGAAGGCACCCGCGACGAGGCCGAGCGCCTGGACCGTTACATCCAGAACCTGCTCGACATGACCCGCCTGGGGCATGGCGGGCTCAAGCTCGCGCGGGACTGGGTGGCGCCGACCGACATCGTCGGCAGCGCCCTGAGCCGCCTGCGCGTGGTGCTGGCCCCGTTGCAGTTGCGCACCGAGGTGCCGGCAGAGCTGCCGCTGCTGTTCGTGCATGCCGCACTGATCGAGCAGGCCCTGATCAATGTGCTGGAGAACGCGGCACGCTTCTCGCCGGCCCACGGGCGCCTCGAACTGCGGGTGAGTGTGGAAGGCGAGCAGCTGTGCCTGGCCGTAGCCGACGAGGGCCCGGGGATTGCGCCGCAGGACCGGGCGCGCATCTTCGACATGTTCTACACCGCTGCGCGCGGGGACCGGGGCGGGCAGGGCACGGGGCTGGGGCTGGCGATCTGCCAGGGCATGATCGGCGCCCATGGCGGGCAGATCCGTGTAGAGGACGGCATCGATGGCCGTGGCACCTGCATCACACTATGCTTGCCGCTTCCGGCCCAACCTGAACTGGACAGCGAGACCCCATGAGCCAGACCGCGACCGTGCTGGTCATCGACGACGAACCGCAGATCCGCAAGTTCCTGCGCATCAGCCTTGGCTCGCAGGGCTACAAGGTGCTGGAGGCGGGCACCGGTGCCGAGGGCCTGAGCCAGGCGGCGCTGGGTCGGCCGGAGCTGGTGGTGCTCGACCTGGGGTTGCCCGACATGGACGGGCAGCAGGTGTTGCGCGAACTGCGCGAATGGAGCCAGGTGCCGGTGCTGGTCTTGTCGGTGCGGGCCAGCGAAGTGCAGAAGGTCGAGGCGCTGGACGGCGGGGCCAATGACTACGTGACCAAGCCGTTCGGCATCCAGGAGTTTCTGGCGCGGGTGCGCGCATTGCTGCGCCAGGTGCCCCAGGCGGTGGCCGAAGAGTCGGCACCGCGCTTCGGCCCGTTGACCGTGGACCTTGCCTACCGGCGCGTGACGCTGGCGGGCGAGGAGGTGGCGCTGACCCGCAAGGAGTATGCGTTGCTGGCGCAACTGGCGCGTCACCCGGGGCGGGTGATCACCCAGCAGCAGTTGCTCAAGGATATCTGGGGCCCCACCCATGTGGAGGACAGCCACTACCTGCGCATCGTGGTGGCGCATGTGCGGCAGAAACTGGGGGACGACCCGACGGCGCCGCGGTTCATCGTGACCGAGCCGGGGGTGGGGTATCGGTTGATCGGGCCGGAGCAGGCTTGAGGGCCTCTTCGCCGGCCTAGCGCCTTTCGGCCTCATAGTTGTCCAGCGTATCGCGTGCAATCTCGCGTCCCAGCGCGATCAGCTCCGGCGCCTTGTAGAACTCGAAGAACCGGCACACCCGCTTGGGCACGTTGATCAGTACATCCGGCGGGTAGCCGGCGATCTTGTACTGCGCCAGCGACGTCTGCATCACCTCGAAGCTCTGGTTGATCAGGTCCAGCAGCGAAGCCGGGCCCACGTTGTCGACAATGAACGAACCGGCCGCCGATTTCGGCGCGCCGTCAGTCTCGGGCGCCGCCGAGGGCTGCTGCGCCTCGGGCTCGGCCGCATCGCTGAGCCACGGGTTGGGCGCCGCCTGCTCGATGCGGATCAGCCCTTCGGCGGCCTTGCGCCGGAACGGCAGGTGCGAGCCCAGCGAGTTGATCAGGTTGTCGAAGCGCAACTTGAACGCCGCCGGCCGCTCGATCACCGGCAACTGGTAATGCTTCTGGTTGGTGGAGTTGAGGTTCACCGCCACGATCAGGTCGCAGTGGCTGGACACCACCGGGATGATCGGCAACGGGTTGAGGATGCCGCCATCGACCAGCATGCGGTTGCCCTGCACCACCGGGGTGAACAGGCTGGGGATCGCCGCCGAGGCGCGCATGGCCTGGTGCAGGCAGCCTTCCTGGAACCAGATCTCCTGCTGGTTGGTGAGGTCGGCCGCCACTGCGGTGTAGGGGATGCGCAGGTTCTCGATGTTGACCTCGCCGACGATCTTGCGGATCTGCCCGAACACCTTCTCGCCGCGAATCGCGCCCAGCCTGAAACTCACGTCCACCAGGCGCAGCACATCCAGGTAATCCAGGCTCTCGATCCAGCGTCGGTAGTCGTCGAGCTTGCCGGCGGCGTAGATGCCGCCGATCACTGCGCCCATCGAACAGCCGGCAATGCAGGCGATGTCGTAGCCGCGCCGCTCCAGCTCCTCGATCACGCCGATGTGTGCATACCCTCGGGCGCCCCCCGACCCCAGCACCAGTGCTACGCGTTTGCTCATGGTCGTTCCTTGCGGCTGTTCTGCTCGTGGGCCTAACAATGCACCCATTCAGGGCTGTGCTTCAATCGTGACAAGCGCTGGGCTACGCTGAGCAGGGCACTTTTCAGCGTGCGTGCCGTCGAAGTGCCACCCCGAACATTTTCCTTTTGAGGTAACACCGATGAAAGCCTGGATCTGCCTGCCCCTGATTGCCCTGGTACTGAGCGGCTGCGCCGGCAAGACGGCGTACCGGGACAGCTGCGCCAATCAGCTGGATTCGGCCTGGAAGGAGCTGGACCTGGCCAAGGCCGAGGGCTTCGCCGGCACGGTCAGCTATTCCAAGGCCCTGTCGCTGCTGACCGGCGCCAAGACCCAGCAGCAGTTCGAAGCCTTCGAAGGCTGCAGCAACAAGGCCGAGAAGGCACGCTTCTACATCCGTGAATCGCGCGCCGGGCGCTGAGGGAGGACCAGGCCATGTCGGCAATGCTCGACCATGTGATCGCCCAGGTGCTGACCCTGCACGTGCGCCTGCTGGCCTGCCAGGCGCGCCTGGCGGCCAATACCGACAGTGAGGCGCTGCATGACCTGCGTACCAGCGTGCGTCGCCTGCGCAGCCTGCTGCGGCCCCTGCGCGGGCTGCCGGGGGTGGACAAGCTGGAGGATGCTGCCGCCGAGCTGGGGCGCCTGACCACGCCGCTGCGCGATCGCGAGGTGCTGGCCGCGCAGTTGCTCGAACGCGGGCTGCCCGAGGTGGCCCGCCAGCAGCTTGGCGACCCGGCCCGCACCTTTGCCCGGGTGGCGGCCAGCGCCGAGCTTGCGCGGCTGCTGGCGATCATCGATGCCTTCCCGATGTTCCTGCGCGCGGCCCAGCGCCAGGGCCTGGTACGCCGCCTGGAGGCGCGGGTGGGCAAGCGCCTGCACAAGCAGTGGCGCAACCTGCAGGCTGCCATGAACGACCCGGCGCACGACCGCCACCGCCTGCGCCTGCTGATCAAGCGGGTGCGCTATGGCGCCGAGGCCTATCCACAGCTCGAACGCCTGCGCCCGGCCCTGCGCCGCGGGCTCAAGCGCGCCCAGGGCGATCTGGGCGACTGGCACGACCTGTTGCAGTGGCTGTTGCAGGCCGAGCAGCAGCCTGGCCTGGCGCCCTGCGTGGCGCACTGGCAGGCGCAACAGGCGGCGGCCGAGCAACGTGCCGACCGCACGCTGGAGACACTGCTGAGCGAAATCCAACGTCGATAAGTCGCGTGTTTGGCGCAAATGCGGCCTGTGCGCGGCGCGGCGGCTGGTTAACATCGCCACATTTGCCCACTGGTCGAGGTCCCGATGAATTTTTCCCAACTGCTCACCGCCGTGCGCCTGCAGCCCCAGGCGGTGACCATCCCGGCCGAATGGGCCCAGGGGCGTGCCTGTTTCGGCGGGCTGATGGCGGCGCTGGTGTACGAGGCCATGCACGCCAAGGTCGCCCCGGACCGTCCGGTGCGCTCGCTGGCCATCACCTTCGTAGGGCCGGCCGAGCCTGGGGTGCCGATCAGTTTCGAGGTGGAGCTGTTGCGTGACGGCAAGGCGGTCAGCTCGCTGCTGGGGCGCGCGGTACAGAATGGCCAGGTGGTGACCCTGGTGCAGGGCAGTTTCGGTGCCGGGCGCGATTCGGTGGTGCAGGTGTCAGGGCTGGCGCCGGTGCCGATGAAAAGCCTTGCCGAGTCCAGCCCCGAGTTGCCCTTCATCAAGGGCGTGACCCCCGAGTTCATTCGCCACCTGGCCATGCGCTGGGGCATTGGCGGCTTGCCGTTCAGCGGTAGCCGGTCACGCGAGATGGGCGGCTGGGTGCGCCTGCGCGGTGAGGATGTGGTCGAGGAGCCGGTGACCGAAGCCCACCTGCTGGCGCTGGTCGATGCCTGGCCACCGGCGTTGATGCCGCACCTGAGCAAGCCCGCTGCCGGCAGCACCCTGACCTGGACCATCGAGTTCGTGCAGCCGGTGGCCAGCCTGACCACCCTGGACTGGTGCCAGTACTGCGCCCAGATCGACTACGCGCGTGACGGCTACGGCCATGTGGCGGCCGCCTTGTGGAACGGAGCCGGTGATTTGCTTGCCATCAGCCGCCAGACGGTGACCGTGTTCGCCTGAATCACTGGCGCTGGCGCTCCACCGCCACACCGGCCAGCAGGCCGATGACGCCGACGGCCAGGGTGCCCAGGTCGGCGTCGAGCGCGCCGCTCAAGACCAGCAGCGCGCCGATGGCCAGCAGCGGCAGCGCAATCAGCTGCAGCGCGATGTTGGTGGGGGTACGAGGGGCGTGATGCCAGTGGGGCAGGTGAAACAGGTGCTTGTTCATCACGGTTCTCCTCAAGGTGCAAAACGGATAACCCAAGCGTAGTTTGGCCCCCGCCAGGGGGCCAATTGCGCGCGGCTATCGCGTTTATAGCTTGAGTTGACCGATGGCCTTGTTCAGCTCGCCGGCCAGGGTGGCCAGTTCGCTGCTGGTGGTGGCCGAGTCGACGGTCTGCTGCACGGTCTCTTCGGTCACGTCGCGGATGCTCACCACTGCGCGGTTCATCTCTTCGGCCACCTGGCTCTGCTGTTCGGCCGCCACGGCGATCTGGGTATTGCTCTCGCGCATCTGCGCCACCGCGCCGGTGATCTCCGCCAGGGCCTCGCCGGCTTCCTGGGCCTGCTTGACGCAGTCGTCGGCCTTGAACGAGCTCTCGGTCATGAACTCCACCGCATCGCGGGTGCCGGCCTGCAGGGCAGAGACCATGGTGGTGATTTCGTCGGTGGAGCTCTGCACGCGCTTGGCCAGGTTGCGCACCTCGTCCGCCACCACCGCGAAACCGCGGCCCAGGTCGCCGGCACGGGCCGCCTCGATCGCCGCGTTGAGGGCCAGCAGGTTGGTCTGTTCGGCGATGCTGTGAATCACCCCGACCACGCTGTTGATCTTCTGGCTGTCCTCGGCCAGTTGACGAATCATCTCGGCCGTCTGCTGCACGCCGGTGGAGAGCCCCGAGATCGACGACTGCACGCGGCTGACCACGTCCTTGCCGCTGCCGGCCAGGGTGTCGGCGCTTTGCGACAGGTCGCGTGTGGCGCCGGCATGCTGGGCGATGTGGTAGACGGTGGCGGTCATTTCGTTGATGGCGGTGGCGGCCTGGTCGGTTTCGCTCTGCTGGCCGAGCATGCCGTGGCGCACCTCGTTCATGCTGGCGGCCAGGCGCGCGGCGCCGGCATCCAGCTGCGCGGCAGTTCGCGCCACGGTGTTGACCACGCGGTGGTAGGTGGTCTGCATGGCGTTGAAGGCGCTGGCCATCTGGCCGATCTCGTCGCCGCAGGACAGCGGCACCCGTGCCGACAGGTCACCGGTCTTCTCGACGTGCAGCATCACGTCCTTGAGGATGTTGAGCTGGCTGAGCAGGAAGCGGATCAGCAACTGCGAGGCGCACAGCATGGCCAGCATCAGGATCAGTACGCACACCGCATAGTTGACGAAGCGGTCGGTGAACACCTGCGCCATGCTCGGGGCCTGGGCCAGTACCGCGATCTGCTGGCCATCGCGCTGGATGACCTGCGCACCGATCAGCGGGTCGCTGCCCAGCAGCGGCATGCCGTTCAGCTCGACCCAGCCCTGGGCAGTGGCCAGGGCCGGCAACGCCTGGCCATCGAAGGTGGGCGCCTGCCCGGGTGTGAAGCTGACCCAGGTGGCGTTCTGCGGCAAGGCCTGGCCGGCGGGCCAGGCGGCCAGCAGGCGGGCTTCGGATTGCACCCGGGCCTGGGCCGTCTCGGCCCTGGCGCGGGTTTCCAGGTGCACCGCATACAGCACCACGAACAGGGTTGTGACGAAGGCGACTGCGTTCACCGCCCAGAACTTGTACTTCAGTGAGATATTGCTGAGCCAGGCACCCATGGATAGGTCTTCTCTGATTGAGCGGAAACAATTTGGCAAGGTGCCATCAGTGTGCCAGCCAATTCAAAGACAAATCTTGATATGCGTCAAACTATGTCGGGGAGCCCGAAGAAGCGCCGGGCGCAGTCGCTGGTGTGCGCAGCCACTTGCTCGGGTGTCTCGCCGCGGTGCAGGGCCACTTCGCGCAGCACTTCGGGCAGGTAGGCCGGTTCGTTGCGACCGCTTTTGGGTTTGGGGCGCAGGGTCCGGGGCAGCAGGTAGGGGGCGTCGCTCTCCAGCATCAGGCGGCCAGTGGGGATGCTGGCAACCAGCGGGTGCAGGTGGGTACCGCGACGTTCGTCGCAGATCCAGCCGGTGATGCCGATGTGCAGGTCCAGGTCCAGGTAGCTGAACAGGGCGCTGCGCTCGCCGGTAAAGCAGTGCACCACGGCGGCGGGCAGGCGGTCGCGGTAGTCCTTGAGAATCTGCAACAGGCGTTCGTTGGCATCACGCTCGTGCAGAAACACCGGTATCTGCAGCTGCACCGCCAGCGCCAGTTGTTCTTCCAGGGCCTTTTCCTGTTGCGGGCGCGGCGAGAAGTCGCGGTTGAAGTCCAGCCCGCATTCACCCACCGCGTGCACCCGTGGCTGTTCGAGCAGCGCGCGCAGATGGCGCGCGGTGTCGCTGTTCCAGCTGCTGGCATCGTGGGGGTGTACACCGGCCGTGCTGAACAGGCGCCGGGCCTGCGGGTCGAGTTGCTCGCACAGGTGTAGCGCGGCTTCGCTGCCGGCTAGGCTGGTACCGGTCACCAGCATCTGATGCACCCCGGCGGCCTCGGCACGCTGCAAGATGGCCTCGTGCTTGCCGTCGAAACTTGGGTTGGTCAGATTGACGCCGATGTCGATGAGTTGCATGGTGCTACCTCAGGTTGTGCGGCAAAAGCGCTTGGCAGCGCCGAAAAATACCAATAACGCCAAGAACTTCAAGAAGTTGTCGCGGTCTTTTGCGGTCAATTGTCACGGACCGACCGCTCATTATGGCGTCAAATACTCAATCGCGGCCCTTTGCCGGAGACCGGATGACGCGATCACTTTGGCTTTTTTTGCTGTGTGTGGGCCTGCTGTGCGCCGGCCCGGCCCACGCACGCCTGCCTGGCCCGCAGCAGGCGGTGCCTGCGGCCAAGGTGCGCGACCTGGCGCAGATCCGTGAAAGCCGGGTGTTGCGCGTGCTGGTCAACCAGAGCCGCAACAGCTCCGGCGAGGTCAAGGGCCAGCCGGTGGGCATCGAATACCATCGGCTGATCGCCTTCGAGCACTACCTCAACGGGCGTGCCCGTGACGGTCAGCAGATCCGCCTGAAGATCATCCCCAAGGCCAAGGACCAGTTGATTGGCGCATTGCAGCGTGGCGAGGGCGATCTGGTGGCGCCCGGCGAGCTGATCGATTTGAGTTCCACCCGCGGGGTGATGGCCAGCGACCCGGTGCTGGAGAATGTGCCGCTGGTGCTGGTGGGGCGCAAGGGCGAACGGACCTACCAGCGCGTCGAGCAGCTTGCCGGCCGCACCGTGACCCTGACCAGTTCGAGTGCGGCAGGCGATACCCTCCACGAAATCAACCAGCGCCTGGCCCTGCGCAAGCTGGCGCCGCTCAAGGTGGAATGGGCGGACCCCAGCCTTGCGGTGGAGGATGTGCTGGAAATGGTGCAGGCCGGCATCTTCCACCTGACCGTGGTCGAACAGCCGATTGCCCGGCGCTGGGCGCAGGTGATGCCCAAGCTGCTGGTGCAGCGCAAGGTGCAGCTGGCCCAGCCCGAGGCGATGCATTGGTACGTGCGCCGCGACGCGGCGATGCTGCACGCCAGTGTCGATCGCTTCCTCAAGGGGTATCACGCCCCGGCCGATCAGGATGTGGCGTTCGAGCGTATCTACCGGCGCCTGTACAAGGTGCATTACCCGCTGGCCCAGGCCAACCGCCAGCGCCTGGAAAAACTGCGGCCGGTGCTGCAGCGTCACGCCCAGGCCCAGAACCTGGACTGGCTGAACCTGGCGGCACTGGCGTTCAAGGAGTCGGCCCTCGACCCGGCGGCCAGGGGCGCAGGTGGCGCCCATGGGCTGATGCAGATCACCCCCGGTGCGGCGCAGCGGGTGGGGATCAGCGATATCGCCAATGTCGATGGCAATGTACAGGCCAGCGCGCGCTACCTGGCACTGATCCGGCGCAAGTTCTTTTCCAGCAACCAGCTCAACGAACGCGAGCGCATGGCGTTCGTGCTGGCCGGCTACAACCTGGGGCCGGAGCGGGTTCAGGCCATGCGGGCCGAGGCGCGGCGACGCGGCCTGAACCCCAACCAGTGGTTCTTTCAGGTAGAGCGTGTGGCGCTCGAGCAGGTGGGAATGGGGCCGGTCAGCTATGTTAATAGCGTCAACAAGTACTTTCTGGCATTCGACCGCGAACGCGACGCGCTGGAAGCCCGGGGACGAAAAGTGGCCTCACGCAAGTAATCGAATATTACGATTTGTATGTGCAGATAATCGCGATTTTAACATTTGAAAATATGATTAAGATGGCGACCTCTACCACACACCTGCATCGCTTAAGGAAGACAGCATGAACGCCATCAACTCCGTATTGTTCACCCGCGCCGGCTGGGGCATTACCGTACTGCGCATCTTCATCGGCATCATCTTCATGGCCCATGGCTCGCAGAAGCTGTTCGGCCTGTTTGGTGGCGGCGGGCTGGCAGGCACCGCGCAGTACATGGAAAGCCTGGGGCTGACCCCGCCGACACTGATGGCGGCGCTGTCCGGTGGTGCCGAGTTCTTCGGCGGGCTGGCACTGGTCATCGGCCTGCTGGCACGCCCGGCGGCCCTGGCGCTGGTGGGGTTGCTGCTGGTGGCGATTTTCTCGGTGCACATCGGCAACGGTCTGTTCATGGCCAACAACGGCTATGAGTTCGCCCTGGCGCTGCTGGGTGGCGCGATTGCGGTACTGGTGGAAGGGGCGGGCAGGGCGTCGGTGGACCGCATGATCGCCAAGTGAGCCTTGGCGTTGTGGCACAAAAAGGGCCTGCATTGCAGGCCCTTTTTTGTGCCCGACCCGGCTGCTTGCTTCTGCGGCAACGCAGGCGCCTTCAGGGGCGCCGACAGGTGCAGGAACCGGCGTCGCCGTCGAATGCGAGAAACTCGCTTGTTTTTCCGGCGTCCGGGTCGTTTATCAGACGATGGCATTGTTGACAGCCGGGCCGGCGCTTCTCTAGGATGCTGGCTTGCGCCGATTTAAACAGCTACTTGCGGGGCGCAGGAAGACCACCAGCAGGTCGTCCGAATACCGCTAAAGCGCTGGTTCGGTGACGCCTCGCACCGCAGCCCAGCGGGATCTGCGAGGCACAGAGAAGTACACCATGAGTTGCCCACGTACCAGCGTTTGCCTCACCCCTCTCCCTACCAGCCAGGCGGCTCGCACGCCGCGCATTCTGCTGAGCGGCAAACACCAGCCGACCCTGCTGCGCTACCTCGATGGCTGGCCCCGCCCCAAAGGCCGCGCCACGGCGTTCCTGATCCAGTTCGCCGACTCCTGCGAAACCCTCGCCCGGTTCGGCAACGACCGTTTCGACCTGGCCGTGGTGCAGGCGCCCTCGAGGGCCGATGCCGCCGAAGTGATCCACCACCTGACCCGCGTCGCCCGCCAGGGCTTGATCACCCGCGCCTGATCGCTCAGGGGTACTCGATCTCGACGATGTACACCGTCTGTTCGCCAGTCGGTGTCTGCACCCGCACTTCAGCGTCCAGCGCCTTGCCGATCAGGGCGCGGGCCAGGGGCGAATCGATGCTGATCAGGCCCAGTTTCAAGTCCAGCTCGTCGGGCCCGACGATGCGGTAGCGCGATTGTTCGCCGTCTTCGTTCTCGACCGTGACCCAGGCCCCGAAGTACACCTTGTTCGGGTCGCTGGGCCGTTCGCTCACCACTTTCAGGTTTTCCAGGCGCTTGGTCAGGAAGCGCACGCGGCTGTCGATTTCGCGCAGCATCTTCTTGCCGTAGGTGTACTCGGCGTTTTCCGAACGGTCACCTTGCGCTGCTGCCTCACTGACCGACTGGGTCACCTGGGGCCTGCGCACATGCCACAGTTCATGCAGCTCGGCGCGCATGCGCGCCTCGCCCTGTGGGGTGATCAGTGCGGTGCCGGCAGTGCGGGGCGGGCGGTATCGGCTCATGGGCTTCCAGGCTCTGGTAGGTAGCCGCCGAGTCTATCAGCCCTCGCGAAGCACTGTCAGCGGGCTGGCATTGAGCGCCCGGCGCGTGCCGAATACCCCCGCACCCCCCACCAGCAACGCACCGATCACCGGCAACAGCAGCAGCCACGGGTGCGGGCTCCAGTGCAGGTCGAATGCGTAGCGGTACAGCAGCAGGCTGATCAGTTCGGTGCCCAGCGCCGCGAGCAGGCCGCTGGCAGCGCCCAGCAGGCCGAACTCGATGCGCCGGGCCTTGACCAGCAGGCTGCGGCTGGCGCCCAGTGCCCGCAGCAGCGCACCCTGGTGGATGCGCTCGTCCAGGGTGGCCTGCAGCCCGGCGAACAACACGGCCAGGCCCGCCGCCAGCACGAACAGCAGCACATACTGTACCGCCAGGGTCACCTGGGCCAGGATGCTGCGCAACTGCTCCAGCAGCGCATCGACCTGCAGGATGGTGGCTGCCGGGAACGCTCGCGACAGGGCCACCACCTGCTGGTCGTGGCCTGGGGCCAGGTAGAAGCTGGTGAGATAGGTGGTCGGCAGGTCCTGCAGGGTGCCGGGCTGGAAGATCATGTAGAAGTTGGGCTGGAAGCTGTCCCAGTTGACCGTGCGCAGGCTGCTGACCTGTACCTGGCGCTCCAGGCCACCGATGCTGAAGGTCAGGGTGTCGCCCAGCTTGAGCTTGAGGCTCTCGGCCAGCTGCGCCTCCACCGACACGCCGGGCAAGGCATCGGCCGTTGGCTGTGCCTGCCACCACTGGCCGGCGCTCAAGGTGTTGCCCTGGGGCAGGTCGGCGGCCCAGGTCAGGCTCAGGTCGCGCTGGACGGCGCGGTCACCGGTGGATTCCTTGCTGACGATCTCGCGCACCGGCTCGCCATTGATGAGCGTCAGGCGCCCGGGAATCACCGGGAACAACGGCGCGGCATGGACCGAGAATTCGTTCAGGCGCTGGGCGAAGGTGTCCTTGTCGTCCGGCAGGATGTTGAGCACGAAATAGTTGGGAGCATCCTTGGGCAGCTGGTTCTGCCAGGTGTCGAGCAGCTCGGTGCGCAGCAGGGCGATCAGGGCCATGGCCAGCAGGATCATGCCGAAGGCCAGCGACTGGCCTGCCGCCGCCAGCGGATGCTTGAGCAGTTGCCCCAGGCCCAGGCGCCAGGCCAGCGGGGCGCCGGCCAGCAGCCGGCGCAGGCTGCGCAGGCCGAGCAGCAGCAGACCGCCCAGCACCAGCGCGGCCACCAGACCACCGCCGAGCAGGGCGAAGGTCAGCAGCAGGTCCAGGCTCAGGCGCCACATGATGAGGCCCAGGGCCAACAGCGCTGCGCCATACACCAGCCAGGTGCTTGCCGGCACCGGCAGCAGGTCGCGGCGCAGTACCCGCAGCGGCGGCACCCGGCCCAGCGCTGCCAATGGCGGCAGGGCGAAGCCGGCCAGCGCCACCAGCCCGGTGGCGATCCCGGCCAGGGCCGGGGCGATGCCACCTGGCGGCACCTGCGAAGGCAGCAGGCCCTGCAGCAGGGCGAACAGGCCCAGTTGCGCCAGCCAGCCGAGCAGTGCGCCCCCCAGGGCTGCCACGCTGCCCAAAATCGCCAGTTGCAGGCAGAACAGGCTCAGCGCCTGGCGTCGGGACAGGCCCAGGCAGCGCAGCAGGGCGCTGGCATCGAAGCGGCGCATGGCAAAACGGCTGGCCGACAGCGCCACGGCCACGCCGGCCAGCAGCACCGCCACCAGGCTGGCCATGTTCAGGTAGCGTTCGGCCTTGCCCAGTGCACCGCCGATCTGCTGGTTGCCGTCACGCGAGTCGCGCAGTTGCTGGTGGGCGGCAAGCCCCGCCTTGGTAGCCTGGGTGTAGCTTGCCAGGGCCTGGGGCTCGCCGCGCCACAGGTCGCGGTAGGTGACCCGGCTGCCGGGCTGCACCACGCCGGTGGCATCCAGGTCGGCGAGGTTCATCAGCACCCGCGGGGTGAGGCTGTAGAAGTTGCCGGCGCGGTCCGGCTCATAGGTCAGCACGCGGCTCAGGCGCAGGGTCTTCATGCCCACGTCGACGCTGTCACCGATCTTGAGGTTCAGCGCCGCCAGCAGGCGCGACTCGACCCAGGCTTCGCCCGGCGCCGGACCACCGCCGGCCACCTCCGGCCCGTAGGCCTCGGCGGCACTGCGCAGCTCCCCGCGCAGCGGGTAACCCGTGCCGGCAGCCTTGACACTGGAGAGCTGGATGCCGTTGTCGGTGGCGATCACGCTGGAGAACTCGACCACTTTCGCATGGGCCAGGCCCAGCTGCTCGCCGTTGCGGATCTGTTCCGGGGTGGCCGGGGCGCTGCCCTGCAACACCAGGTCGGCGCCAAGGAACTCGGTGGCACGCAGCAGCATGGCGCCGTTCAGGCGGGCGCCGAAGTAGCCGATGGCGGTGCTGGCGGCCACGGCCACCAGCAGGGCGAAGAACAGCACGCGCAGTTCGCCGGCGCGTGCATCGCGCATCAGTTGACGCAACGCCAGGCTCGGCAGGCGCAGAAACGACAGGTGTGCCATCTAGGGCTCCAGCGGGGTGACCAGGTGGCCGGCTTCCAGGCGAATCAGCCGGCCGCAGCGGTGCGCCAGGCGTTCATCGTGGGTGACCAGGACGAGGGTGGTGCCGCGTTCCTTGTTCAGTTCGAACAGCAGGTCGCTGATGCGTTCACCGGTGTGGCTGTCGAGGTTGCCGGTGGGCTCGTCGGCGAACAGCACCGCAGGCTCGGCGGCAAAGGCGCGGGCAATTGCCACCCGCTGCTGCTCGCCGCCGGACAACTGGCGTGGCGAATGGCTCAGGCGCTGGCCCAGGCCGACCCGTTCGAGCAGGCTGCGGGCGTGTTCGCGGGCATCGCGGCGTCCGTCCAGCTCCAGGGGCAGCATCACGTTCTCAAGGGCATTGAGGCTGTCGAGCAGCTGGAACGACTGGAACACGAAGCCGACATGCTCGGCGCGGACCTGGGCGCGCTGGTCTTCGTCGAGCGGGCCCAGGTCGTGCCCGGCCAGTGTCACCGAGCCTGCACTGGGCAGGTCGAGGCCGGCCAGCAGGCCGAGCAGGGTGGACTTGCCCGAGCCGGAGGCGCCGACAATGGCCAGGCTGTCGCCCTGTTTCAATTCCAGGCTCAGTTCGTGCAGGATGGTCAGGTCGCCTTCCGCGCTGGGGACCACTTTGCTAAGGTTGCGCGCAGTCAAGATGCTGGGGCCCATGGAGAATCCAATGCGAGTGTGGTTATTGAGTGCAGGCCTGGCCTTGCTGTGCATGGCCCAGGGCGCATCGGCAGGAACGGTGTTGATCGTTGGGGATAGTATCAGTGCCGCTTTTGGCCTGGATACCCGTCAGGGGTGGGTTGCCCTGCTCGAACAGCGGCTCAAGGCCGAGGGTTTCGATGACAAGGTGGTCAATGCCTCGATCAGTGGCGACACCAGTGCCGGGGGCCAGGCGCGGCTGCCTGCGCTGCTTGCAGAGCACAAGCCCAGCCTGGTGGTGGTGGAGCTGGGCGGCAATGACGGGCTGCGCGGGCAGGCACCGGCGCAATTGCAACAAAATCTTGCCTCGATGATCGATCGCTCCCGTGATGCCGGTGCCAGGGTGCTGCTGCTGGGCATGCGCCTGCCACCCAACTATGGCAAGCGCTACACCGATGCGTTCGCACAGGTGTATGCCGATCTTGGCAAGGAAAAGGACGTGCCGCTGGTGCCGTTCTTTCTCGAAGGGGTAGGTGGCGTGCCCGAGCTGATGCAGGCCGATGGCATCCATCCGGGGCAGGGCGCCCAGGCGCAGTTGCTGGAAAATGCCTGGCCATCAATAAAACCGCTGCTTTGACGCTTTTATACTGATCGGCTTTCGGCTAATGTTGCGCCCCCGATTTGGAGCCCCCGATGCCGCGTCCCGCCTGGTCCCTGTATGCCTATCAATTGATCGAGCCTGACGAACAGCTTGACCTGTTCGCCTGCCAGGAGAGTCGCGTCCACCTGATCGCCCGCCAACTCGAACTGGGCGGCTCCGTCGACCGTACCCTGTGTGGCACCCTGTTGCCGGCGCAACCGCGCTGGTCGGGTGTGGAACGCAGCATCTACCGTGACCAGCGCCTGTGCCGCCTGTGCCGGGCGATCCTCGAGGCGCAGCGGCGCGGCACGCGTCCGGTATGGCCCGAGCTGCAGGCCTGACGTCGGATCTTTTACGTTTGGCAAGGGTTCTGTGCCCGGATGCCTCCCGATCCCGCGGGGGGCGGTGTACAATTGCCCGCTTGACCCACCTGAATTAGCGAAGGATTTCCCGGATGTTGCCGCGCTTTCCCGCCGTCACCCGTTGCCTGTCCCTGGCCGCCCTGCTGGCGGCGGGCCCTGTTGCCGCTCTGGAGTTCCCCCTGCCGCCGCCGGGCGAGGATGTCATCGGCCAGGTCCAGGTGATCAAGGCCAAGTATGAGGACACCTTCGCCGACATCGGTACCGCCAACGACCTTGGCTACCTGGAAATGGTCGCGGCCAACCCGGGCGTGGACCCCTGGCTGCCAGGCGCCGGCACCGAGATCGTGCTGCCGACCCGTTTCATCCTGCCGCCGGGCCCGCGCGAAGGCATCGTGATCAACCTTGCCGAGTACCGCCTGTACTACTACCCCAAAGGCGAGAACGTGGTGCACACCTTCCCGCTGGGCATCGGCCGCGAAGGCTGGGGTTCGCCTATTGCCAACACCAAGGTCACGGCCAAGACGCCGAACCCGACCTGGACCCCACCGGCCTCGATCAAGGCCGAGCACGCCGCCGACGGTGATCCGTTGCCCAACGTGGTGCCGGCCGGCCCGGACAACCCGCTGGGCCCGTTCAAGTTCACCCTGGGCGTACCGGGCTACCTGATCCACGGTTCCAACAAGAAGTTCGGCATCGGAATGCGTACCAGCCATGGCTGTTTCCGCATGCTCAACAACAACGTGCTGCAACTGGCGAGCATGGCACCGGTGGGGACTTCGGTGCGTATCATCAACGAGCCGTACAAGTTCGGCCTCAGTGGTGGCAAGGTCTACCTCGAGGCGCATACCCCGCTGGATGACAAGGGCGACCCGTCGGTGGTCGACAAGCACACGGCAGTGATCAATGCCCTGCTCAAGCGCGAAGACCTGGCCAACAACCTGCGCATGAACTGGGACATGGTGCGTGACGTGGTGGCGGCCGAAGATGGTATCCCGGTAGAGATCGCGGTGCCGGGTGACGCCAGTGCGCCGATGGTATCGAGCGTTCCGCTCGAAATGCAGTAACCCGCCCGTGTTTGCACGAGGCCCGCTTCATGCGGGCCTCGTCGTTTGCGCAGGACGGTTCTGCAGGCAATAAAAAAGCCGACCCACAGGTGGGTCGGCTTTTTAACAATCCCGAAGGATTATTACTTGCGGCTGGCTTTTTCCAGCATACGCAGAGCGCGCTCGTTAGCTTCGTCAGCAGTTTGCTGAGCTTTCTGAGCGGCGGCCAGAGCGTCATCAGCCTTGCGGTAGGCTTCATCGGCACGAGCTTGTGCACGGGCTGCTGCGTCTTCGGTTGCAGTCAGACGGGCTTCGGTTTCTTTGGAGACGCTGCTGCAACCGGTGGCCAGTACTGCGGCCAGAGCCAGAGCAGAGAATTTCAGAACGTTGTTCATCGTGTTCCCCTTCAAGGACTTTCTATTAAAGAGCCATCTCTCAACAAAGAGAAACTGGCCGGCGTACATAGTACCCATTACTTGTAGTAAGTAAACTGACCGAGCGCAAGAACCGGAAAAAAATTGCGCGGTTGCGCAGGCCGCCCCGGCGGGGGTGTGAAAAGAATGCAGGTGCTTTTGTAGCGGCGCTGAAACACCGCTGTAAATGCGTCTTTGTAGTGAACTAAAAGTGACTCCAAGTGTCATTGTTCGTCTTACCACTACATCATCCGGCTACTGTTGGCAGTGTGGCTCGCTGCCGTGTTCGCATGCTGCAAGTGCAGGTTTTTTACGATCAAGTACCTTGAGCATCTGTGCACTGGGCGCCTACTATTTGTAGGTGCTCAGTTGCCAGAGAACAACCAGGCTGTTCTCGCTGTCCAAACGGGCACGGGGTGGCGTAGAGGTTCCTTCGCCGGACAAACATCGGTAAGGTAAGGGTCTGACGAGAAGACCCGCGAGGAGTAGTGATGAGCGAGGCGTTGTCCATCCACCATGACCAGGCTGGTCATCAGTTCGAGACCAATGTGGACGGTCATCGTGCCTACCTGACCTACATGGACCTGGGTAAGCAGACATTGGATATCTACCGCACGTTCGTGCCCAATGCGCTGCGTGGGCGAGGCATCGCTGCGGCGCTGACCGAAAAGGCCCTCGCCTATGCCGAGGACATGGGCTACACCGTGATCCCCTCGTGCTCCTATGTCGAGCGCTACATGGAACGTCATCAAAAGCATTCCAACAAGGCCTGAGCCTGCTGACACCCTGTTGAAAACGAAAACGCCGGGCATTGCCCGGCGTTTTCGTTGATGGCTTTCAGCCGCGGTTGCGCTTGGGCAACACGTCCTTGAGCTTGGCGCGCATGCTGCGCACGGACTTCTCGGTGGCTTCCCAGTCGATGCAGGCATCGGTGATCGACACGCCGTACTGCAGTTCGGCAAGGTCCTTGGGGATGGCCTGGCAGCCCCAGTTGAGGTGGCTTTCGACCATCAGGCCGATGATCGACTCGTTGCCTTCGAGGATCTGGTTGGCCACGTTGTCCATCACCAGCGGTTGCAGGGCCGGGTCCTTGTTGGAATTGGCGTGGCTGCAGTCGACCATGATGTTCGGCTTGATCCTGGCCTTGGCCAGGGCCTGCTCGCACAGGGCGACGCTGACCGAATCATAGTTGGGCTTGCCGTTGCCGCCGCGCAGCACCACGTGACCGTAGGCGTTGCCCTTGGTGGTGACGATGGATACGCCACCTTCCTGGTTGATGCCCAGGAAACGGTGCGGGCTGGAAACCGATTGCAGTGCGTTGATCGCCACGGTCAGGCCGCCGTCCGTACCGTTCTTGAAGCCGACGGCCGAAGACAGGCCCGAGGCCATCTCGCGGTGGGTCTGGGATTCGGTGGTGCGCGCGCCGATCGCCGACCAGCTGATCAGGTCCTGCAGGTACTGCGGGGAGATCGGGTCGAGGGCTTCGGTGGCGGTGGGCAGGCCCATTTCCGCCAGATCCAGCAGCAGTTGGCGACCGATGTGCAGGCCGTCCTGGATCTTGAACGAGTCATCCAGGTACGGGTCGTTGATCAGGCCCTTCCAGCCCACCGTGGTGCGCGGCTTCTCGAAATACACGCGCATCACCAGGTACAGGGTGTCGGCGACTTCGGCCGCCAGCACCTTCAGGCGCTCGGCGTATTCGTGTGCGGCCTTGAGGTCATGGATCGAGCAGGGGCCGATCACCACGAACAGGCGGTGGTCCTTGCCGTCGAGGATATTGCGTACCACTTCGCGGCCCGCGGTCACGGTCTGCAGGGCGGTGGCGCTGAGTGGAATGTCCTTCTTGAGCTGATCGGGGGTGATCAAGGTCTCGTTGGAGGCAACGTTAAGGTCGTCGATCGGTAAATCAGCCATCGTGTTACTCGTCAGGTCACGGGTGCCGGCCGCCAGCTACCCGCGCGGCGGAGCAGCATGATTGAACGCGGCGGGGTGCCGAACCTTAGCGCGTTACACCGTGATTCGACAATGGGCAGGGCCCGCTTTCCTGCCGCTTTGGCCCATTGGTATGGGGTTTTCTGATCAAAAGTGCCGTCACCCGACACGCTCGCAGGTTGCGGGCGGCAGCGCCCGGCCTGATAGTGTGTCGATTGTTTGACCTTATGGCGCCCGATGCAGGGCAGTGCGGAGCAGAGCGGCGATGAGCAAAGGCCTTGGCGACAAACTGGTGGTAGCCATTTCATCACGGGCACTGTTCGACCTCAGCGAGAGCCATCGGCTGTTCCTGGCCGAGGGTGTCGAAGCCTACCGCCAGTACCAGATCGAGCACGAAGACGAATACCTGCAACCGGGTGATGCGTTCCCGTTGGTGGAAAAGCTGCTGGGCCTCAACGCCAGCCTCGGCCAGGCCCGGGTCGAGGTGGTGCTGGTGTCACGCAACAGCGCCGACACCGGGCTGCGGGTGTTCAATTCCATCGAGCATTATGGTCTGGGTATCTCGCGGGCAGCCTTCGTTGGCGGGCGCAGTCCGTATCCGTACCTGGCCGCCTTTGGTTGCCACCTGTTTCTGTCCACCGATGCAGAAGATGTGCGCCGCGCACTGGACGCCGGCTTTGCCGCTGCCACCATCCTTTCCGGCGGGGCACGGCGTGCGGCCAGCGCGGAGCTGCGTATCGCCTTCGATGGCGATGCAGTGGTGTTTTCCGACGAGTCCGAGCGCGTCTATCAGCTCGGCGGCCTGGAGGCGTTCCAGGCCAGCGAGCGCGAGTCGGCCCGCGAGCCGCTGCGCGGCGGGCCGTTCAAGGCCTTCCTGGCGGCGCTCAACGTGCTGCAGAAAGAGTTCCCCAGTGGCGCCTGTCCGATTCGCACCGCACTGGTGACGGCGCGCTCGGCGCCGGCCCACGAGCGGGTCATCCGCACCTTGCGCGAATGGGACATTCGCCTGGACGAGTCGCTGTTTCTCGGCGGCCTGGACAAGTCGGCGTTTCTCGAGGCGTTCGCGGCCGATGTGTTCTTCGACGACCAGGCAGGGCACTGCGAACGCGCCAGTGCAGTGGTCGCCACCGGCCATGTGCCCCACGGCATCAGCAACGAACGTACCCCCGGCTAGGCCGCCTGGCAGGGCGCCGGACGGCTCTGCGCGTCGTTTTGGCGCTGCTAAGCTGAACCTTGCCCTGCCGTATCGGCAGCTAGGAGGTCAAATGATCCGTTCGATGCTGTGTGCCACCGACCTCGGTTGTTACTCCCCTTATGTCATGCAACACGCGCTGGCGCTGGCACGCAGCTTCAGCGCCGAACTGTACGTGGTCCATGCCGTGGAACCGATGGGCCAGTTCGCCGAATCGCTGCTGGAAAGCTACCTTGATGAACATACCCTGTCCCATATGCGCGGTCGGGCGCTCAATACCGTGATGGCGAACATCGAACAGCGGGTGCTGGAGAACTTTCAGGATGAACTGGGCGAGAAGGAAGACCTGGCGCTGATCCGCGCGGTGCGGGTACGCCAGGGCGACCCGGCCGACGTGATCCTGGAGCAGGCCCAGCGCCTGAGCGTCGACCTGCTGATCGTCGGCAGCCACAGCCAGGGCGCCGGTAGCGAGATCCCCTTGGGGCGCACGGCGGTACGCGTCCTTCAGCTGTCGCCGGTGCCTGTGTACATGGTGCCCCTGGCGCAGTACCTGGGGCGGCGCAAGTCATAGGGGAGGCGGTGTAGGACGTTGTAAGAAAGCTGAAGAAATAGTTCTAGATTTATTCTTCAAACCACTAATATAGTTATAACTCGTCGCTGCTGCCGGTGACGCCCAGTTGATTTGAGGGATACCTATGAAGCTTCAACAATTGCGCTACATCTGGGAAGTGGCGCACCACGACCTCAACGTCTCCGCGACAGCGCAGAGCCTGTATACCTCCCAGCCGGGGATCAGCAAGCAGATTCGCCTGTTGGAAGACGAGCTGGGTGTGGAAGTGTTCGCCCGCAGCGGCAAGCACCTGACCCGCGTGACCCCGGCAGGTGAGCGCATCATCACCACCGCCGGCGAGATTCTGCGCAAGGTCGAGAGCATCAAGCAGATCGCCCAGGAATTCTCCAACGAGAAAAAGGGCACCCTGTCGATCGCCACCACCCACACCCAGGCACGCTACGCCCTGCCGCCGGTGATCAGTTCGTTCATCAAGCAATACCCTGAAGTGGCGCTGCACATGCACCAGGGCTCGCCGATGCAGATCGCCGAGATGGCGGCTGACGGTACCGTCGACTTCGCCATCGCCACCGAGGCCCTGGAGCTGTTCGGTGATCTGGTGATGATGCCGTGCTACCGCTGGAATCGTTGCGTGGTGGTGCCGCAGGGTCACCCCCTGACCAAGCTGCCCAAGCTCACCCTGGAGGCGTTGGCCGAATACCCGATCGTGACCTATGTGTTCGGCTTCACTGGCCGCTCCAAGCTCGACGAAGCCTTCAGCCATCGCGGCCTGACCCCCAAGGTGGTGTTCACCGCGGCCGATGCCGACGTGATCAAGACTTACGTGCGCCTGGGCCTGGGCGTGGGCATCGTGGCCAAGATGGCGGTGGACACCAAGCTCGACAACGACCTGGTGGTGCTCGATGCCAGTGAGCTGTTCGAGTCCAGCATCACCAAGATCGGTTTCCGTCGTGGCACCTTCCTGCGTGGTTTCATGTGCGACTTCATCGAGAAGTTCGCGCCCCACCTGACCCGCGAAGTCATGGCCAAGGCCATCCAGTGCCACAACAAGCAGGAACTCGAAGAGCTGTTCGCTGGCGTCGAACTGCCAGTGCACTAAGCCCTTGCAGTGCCTTCAGGCCGCCAGCACGGTGGCCTGAAGGCGCTCCTGCAGATAGCCCCGCGAGCAGGTAGCCCAGCCACTGGCCGCGATGCCCTTACTGCTGACGCAATGTCTGGCAGGTGGGGCCAGGTGCTGCGCTCAGGGTGTGCATGTTCAGCCCTTGGTAATCAGGTTGCCGGCGTGCAGCCCGCATTCCTTCTGAGTCGACTCCTCCCACCACCAGCGGCCTTCGCGCTCGTGCTGGTTGGGCAGTACCGGGCGCGTGCAGGGTTCGCAGCCGATGCTGATGAAGCCGCGTTCATGCAGGCTGTTGTAGGGCAGTTCGAGCATGCGGATATAGCCCCACACCTCTTCGCTGCTCATCTGCGCCAACGGGTTGAACTTGTACAGGGTGCGCTCGGGGGTGGAGAAGGCGCTGTCGATTTCCAGCGCGGCCACCTGGCTGCGGGTGCCCGGGCTCTGGTCGCGGCGCTGGCCGGTGGCCCAGGCGCTGACGGTGCTCAGCTTGCGGCGCAGCGGCTCGATCTTGCGGATGCCGCAGCATTCGCCGTGGCCGTCCTTGTAGAAGCTGAACAGGCCCTTTTCCTTCACGAAGGGGTCGAGTGCACTGCGATCGGGGGAAAGGATCTCGATCGGCAGCTTGTACTGCTCGCGCACCTGATCGATGAACCGGTAGGTTTCCGGATGCAGGCGGCCGGTGTCGAGGCTGAACACCTTGAGGTTCTTGTTCAGCTTCCAGGCCATGTCCACCAGCACCACGTCTTCGGCGCCACTGAAGGAGATCCACAGGTCGTCGCCGAAGTGTTCGAAGGCGAGCTTGAGGATGTCCTGCGGGGACTTGTTGGCATAGGTCGCGGCGAGGGCGGCGACGTCGAAGGGTTGGCTCATCAGGCGGCTTCCGGTCATTGAATGGCGCTTGGCGCTCGTAATGGGCGAATGTTAACAAAAATTGCCGGGTTAGACGGCGCGCCTGTAGAGTGCGCCTTCCATTTTTAGCGTTGTTCGAGGAGTGAGCTGTGGAAATTGCCTGTCTCGACCTGGAAGGTGTACTGGTCCCGGAGATCTGGATCGCCTTTGCGGAAAAAACCGGAATCGAATCGTTGCGGGCCACCACCCGCGACATTCCCGATTACGACGTGCTGATGAAGCAGCGCCTGCGCATCCTGGATGAGCATGGCCTCAAGCTCTCCGACATCCAGGCAGTGATTGCCACGCTCAAGCCGCTGGACGGCGCCATCGAGTTCGTGGACTGGTTGCGCGAGCGTTTCCAGGTGGTGATCCTGTCCGACACCTTCTACGAATTCTCGCAGCCGCTGATGCGCCAGTTGGGTTTCCCGACCTTGCTGTGCCACCGCCTGATCACCGACCAGAGCGATCGTGTGACCGGCTACCAACTGCGCCAGAAAGACCCCAAGCGCCAGTCGGTGCTGGCATTCAAGAGCCTGTACTACCGGGTGATCGCGGCGGGTGACTCGTACAACGACACCACCATGCTGGGCGAGGCGGATGCAGGCATCCTGTTCCATGCGCCGGAAAACGTGATTCGCGAGTTCCCGCAGTTCCCGGCGGTGCATGATTTCGAGGCGCTGAAGAAAGAGTTCATCAAGGCCTCGAACAGGTCGTTGAGCCTGTAATACCGCCTTCGCCGGCAAGGCCGGCTCCTGCACGCTGTAGGAGCCGGCCTTGCCGGCGAAGCGTTCTAGAGGCCCTGCAGGGTCTGGAGCAACACCCTGACCTTGGTGATCGACTCCTCGTACTCCGCCTCCCACTGCGAGTCCGCCACCACCGCACCGCCTCCCCAGCAGCACACCTGGCCGTCCTTCACCAGCAGGCTGCGGATGGTGATCGAGCTGTCCATCTCCCCGCGCACGTCCACATACAGCAGCGAGCCGCAATACAGTGCACGTCGGCTCGGCTCCAGTTCGTCGATGATCTGCATCGCCCGAATCTTCGGCGCCCCGGTGATCGAGCCGCCGGGGAAGCTGCCGGCTATCAGGTCCAGCGCATCCTTGCCCGGTGCCAGGCGTCCGGTCACGCTGCTGACCATGTGGTGCACGTTGGGGTAGCTCTCCAGGCTGAACAGCTCCGGCACCTGCACCGAGCCGGTAGCGCAGCTGCGCCCCAGGTCGTTGCGCAGCAGGTCCACGATCATCAGGTTCTCGGCGCGGTCCTTGGTGCTGGCCAGCAGCTCGGCAGCATTGGCGGCATCCTGCACGGGGTCGCTGCTGCGCGCACGGGTGCCCTTGATCGGGCGGGTTTCGACCTCGCCCTGGCTGACCCTGATGAAGCGCTCGGGCGAGAAGCTCAGCAGCGCGCTGCCATCGGCCAGTACCTGATAGCCGGAGAAGGGCGTAGGGCAGGCAGCCCGCAGCGCCTGGTAGGCCGCCCACGGGTCGCCCTGGCAGGGTGCGCGAAAGCGTTGGGTAAGGTTGATCTGGTAGCAGTCGCCGGCATGGATGTACTGCTGCACCCGCTCGAACGCCTGACGGTAATCCTCGGCTGCGAGGTCGCCGCGCATTGGCGCAGCAAGCCTGAATGCGCCGGCTGCCGTCGGGGCGTCGTGCTCGAACAGTGCCACCAGGCGCTCGCGTTCGGTGGCGGGCAGCGCCGGATGAAACACCAGCTGGCTGCGCTGCAGCTGATGGTCGCTGATCAGTGCCCAGGCATACAGCCCCAGGCTTGCGTCACCCAGACCCAGGTCGTCGCAGGCAATGGCGGGCAGGCGCTCCAGGCGCCGGCCGAAGTCGTAGCTCAGGTAGCCGATCAGGCCGCCGGCGAACGGCAGCTCGACACCTGCCGGCAAGTGCGCGCGCCCAAGCCCGGCCAGTTGCTCGCGCAGGCGCTGCAGGTAGTGCTGGCCGTCTTCCTCGGCGTCCGGGGTCAGCGTGCACAGTGGCCAGGCGCTGAGCAGGTCGAAGCGCCCACGCACGGCGCCAGGCCGCGCGCTGTCGAGCAGCACGGCGCCAGGTGCCTGGCGGATACGGGCAAAGTAGGCGGCCGGGTCGGCCTGGTAGGGCAGGGGGTGAAGTGTGCAGGTCGGCATTCGGGTGAACAGCTGTCGAGGCGGGGCGAGCATTGTAGTCCTGTGCAGGCGATGCTCCTAGCGGATCGGCGACCGCCCTGTGCGCTGCTGCGCCAGGGCGGTGGCAGATTACTGCGCCGGGATGTGGCCGAACAGTTCCTGGGCGAAGCGCACGCGCTCTTCGACGCTTTCCTTGATGCCATTGCTGGCCAGTTCCTCAAGGTGCGCCTCGACGGCGTGGGTGCGCAGGGTCAGGCCGCAATCGTTGGCGATCTGGATGTTCAGGCCGGGGCGGGCGTTGAGTTCCAGGATCAGCGGGCCCTTGTCCTGGTCCAGCACCATGTCCACGCCGATGTAGCCCAGGCCGCACAGTTCATAGCAGCCGGCGGCCAGCTTCATGAAGCCGTCCCAGTTGGGCAGTTGCACGCCGTCCACCGCATTGGTGGTGTCGGGGTGCTTGCTGATGATGTTGTTCAGCCAGGTACCGCGCAGGGTCAGGCCGGTCGCCAGGTCCACACCCACGCCGATGGCGCCCTGGTGCAGGTTGGCCTTGCCGCCTGACTGGCGCGTGGGCAGGCGCAGCATGGCCATGACCGGGTAGCCCATGAGCACGATGATGCGGATGTCCGGTACGCCTTCGTAGCTGATGCTCTTGAAGATCTGGTCCGGGGTTACCCGGTACTCGATCAGCGCGCGGTCGCGATGGCCACCCAGTGAGTACAGCCCGGTGAGGATGCTCGACACCTGGTGCTCGATTTCCTCGTGGGTGATGATCTTGCCGGACACCGTGCGGTAGCGGTTCTCGAAGCGGTCGGCGATCACCAGGATGCCGTCACCACCGGCGCCCTGCGCCGGCTTGATGACGAAATCGCTGCGCCCGCCGATGATCTCGTCGAGCTTGTCGATGTCCTTTTCGGTGGAGATCACCCCGTACATTTCCGGCACGTGGATGCCGGCCTTGATCGCCCGCTCCTTGGTGATGATCTTGTCGTCGACGATCGGGTACAGGTTGCGCTTGTTGTACTTGAGCACGTAGTCCGCGTTGCGCCGGTTGATACCCATGATGCCCCGGGCTTCCAAGGCCTTCCAGGTTTTCCATAGGCCGAACATCAGGCGTCAGCCTTCACGAAGGCCTTGAAGCGCACCAGCTCCGTCAGGCGGTAGCCGCGGTAGCGACCCATCGCCAGCATGAAGCCCACCAGAATCAGCAGCACCGCCGGGAAGGTGAACACGAAGTACACCAGTTCGGGCACGCTCATCAGCAGGTGCGCGACCGAGGCGGCGAACAGGGTGCCGATGGCGACTTTCATGGCATGGCCGCCGCCGCGTTCCTCCCAGGTGATCGACAGGCGCTCGATGGTCATGGTCAGAATCACCATCGGGAACAGTGCCACCGACAGCCCGCGCTCCAGGCCCAGCTTGTGGCTGAACAGGCTGATGGCCGCGATCAGCACCACCACGAAGGTCAGTACCACCGACAGGCGCGGCAGCATCTGCAGCTTCAGGTGTTCGAGGTAGGAGCGCAGGGTCAGGCCCAGCGCGGTGATCACCGTGAACAGGGCGATACCGAAGCCCAGCTGGGTCTCACGGAAGGCCAGGGCGATCAGCACCGGGGTGAAGGTACCCAGGGTCTGCAGGCCGATCAGGTTGCGCAGCACCAGGATCACCAGCACGCCGATCGGGATCATCACCATGATCATGAAGGTCTGCTGGGTCTGCAGCGGCAGGCCGTACAGCGAGTATTCGAGGAAGTCGGCGTCGGTGTTCTCGTCGGTCAGCTTGGCCAGGCGGATGGCGTTCATCTCGCTGTTGTTCAGGCTGAAGCTGACGTTGACCTTCTTGCCGCCATCGACGGTGATCAGCGGATCATCGCCGGTCCACCACAGCAGGCGGTCGGCCGGCAGGCCCTGCTCGCCGGTGTCCGGGTTGAAGTACAGCCAGTCGTTGCCGTTGAAGCTGCGCAGCCACAGTTCCGGGCTCTGCGGCTGGTCGGCCAGCAGGCGGATGGTGTGCACCTTCTCCACCGGTACGTGGGCGATCGACAGCAGCAGGTCGATGACCTTGGCCTTGTTCAGCGAAGAAGCATCGCCGGCCAGCAGCAGCTTGACGTTGTCGTCGTTGGGGTTGTTGACCCGCTTGATGGTCTCGCTGACGAAGGTCTCGACGTCGGCCGAGTGCTGGCGGATAGGTGCCATCAACGCTTCGGCGGCGATCTTCTCCGGCCCTTCGACCGGCTGGCTGTCACGGAAGGTCGGGCCCTTGATCTTGACCTTTTCGCTGCTGTAGCGCTTGGTCAGTACCAGGCGGTAGTAGAGGGTCTGGTTGCCCTTGGCGCGCCGCGCCGACCAGGTCACCTTGCGGTTGCCATCGACACGGTTGACGCTCACGCCGTAGTTGTTGGAGATGAAGCTCTCATTGAGGCTGACGTAGTCGTTGCTCAATGGCGGCACGAACATCTGGATCTTGATCGGGTCCTTGGGGCTGGCGACGAACTCGACCTTGGCATCGATGTTCCACAGGTCGTCGGTTTCGTCTTCGGTCACCGGGATGCCGAGCATGAAGATCTGGTACGCCGTGATCGACACACCCAGCAACACCAGGAGGGTGATCAGGACTTTCAGATGAAGGGTAAGAGAGCGCATCGAAATTACTCTGCGGTATGAGCGTCAGTGGCGCAGGCAGGTTTGCCGGCAGCGTATTTAAGGCTTGGGTCGACCAGCGCGTCGAAGTGCTTGAGCGCCTCGGAGCCGATCAGTAGCGGGTACTGGAAGGCACTGCGGTCGGTCAGGTTCACTTCGATGCTGCGCAGGGCCGTACCCATGCAGATATTCAGCGCGATCACCGGGCGGGAGGTATAGGCCTTGCCTTCGTCCGGGTTGTAGTCACCGGCGCGTCGCTTGATCTTGCTGACACGAGCCAGTGGTCGTTCTATCGGATGCGAATGGGCTGCGTCAATTGCCAGATAGAAGCGCACCCACGATTCGCCGTTGCGCTTGAAGCGCTTGATATCGCGCGCGCTCAGCGAGGCGGTCTTGGCCCCGGTGTCGAGCTTGGCCGCAACCTCGAGGTCGATATCGACAAGGCGGGCATATTCATTGAGGCCATAGACAGTCTTGTCTGCCGCCTGGCTCAGGGCAGGCAGCCCACAGAGGCTGAGTAACAGTAGAAAGGGTGTGAGTCTCATAAATCCTGACGCGATGCTGTGGGGGTTTGCCCCCTCAGAGGCGGCGGCATTCTACCACGCTGGTGTGTCGATGCCAGCGGCTGGAGTCAGACAACACCGACAGACACGAAGTTCGTTCTTAGACGATTGTCGACAATATTGAATTTGTCTTTGACTGGGGTGGCTTAATTAGCTAGTTTTGGCCCTACAGATTTTCAAGGTGTCGACAATATGCTGGATGCAGCCCAAGCCTCCGCCCCCCTTCAGGAAGATTCGGAGACGCTTTCCGAAAACGTCTTCCGGCGCATCCAGGCCGCGATCGTCAAGGGCGAGATCGCCCCCGGCAGCAAGATCTCCGAGCCGGAGCTGGCGCGTACCTACGGCATCAGCCGCGGCCCGCTGCGCGAGGCCATCCACCGCCTGGAAGGCCAGCGCCTGCTGGTACGGGTGCCGCACGTAGGGGCGCGGGTGGTGTCGCTGAGCCATGCCGAGCTGATCGAGCTGTACGAGATTCGCGAGTCCCTCGAGGGCATGGCCTGCCGCCTGGCTGCCCAACGCATGAGCGTAGCCGAGATCGACGAGTTGCGCCGGGTGCTCGACACCCATGAGCGTGATGCCGCGTTCCAGGCCGGGGTGGGCTACTACCAGCAGGAGGGCGACTTCGACTTCCACTACCGCATCATCCAGGGCAGCGGCAACCGCACTCTGGTGCAGATGCTGTGCGGCGAGCTGTACCAGCTGGTGCGCATGTACCGCATCCAGTTCTCCGCCACGCCCAACCGCCCGCACCAGGCGTTCGCCGAACACCACCGGATTCTCGATGCCATCGCCGACCGTGACGGCGAGCTGGCCGAATTACTGATGCGCCGCCACATCGGCGCATCCAAGCGCAATATCGAGCGTCATTACAAAGACGCCACCGCCCCTAGCCCACGAGGTGAGTCATGAGTCAGAAAAGCAGTCCCGGCCAGCGTTTTCGCGATGCAGTCGCCGCCGAGCACCCGCTGCAGGTCGTCGGCGCCATCAATGCCAACCATGCGCTGCTGGCCAAGCGCGCCGGGTTCAAGGCCATCTACCTCTCCGGTGGCGGTGTGGCGGCAGGCTCGCTGGGCCTGCCCGACCTGGGCATCACCGGCCTGGATGACGTGCTGACCGACGTGCGCCGCATCACCGACGTGTGCGACCTGCCGCTGCTGGTGGACGTGGACACCGGGTTCGGTTCGTCGGCGTTCAACGTGGCGCGCACGGTCCGCTCGATGATCAAGTTCGGTGCCGCCGCCATTCATATCGAGGACCAGGTGGGCGCCAAGCGCTGCGGCCATCGTCCGAACAAGGAAATCGTCTCGCAACAGGAGATGGTCGACCGCATCAAGGCGGCCGTGGACGCGCGTACCGACGACAGCTTCGTGATCATGGCGCGTACCGACGCCCTGGCGGTAGAAGGCCTGGAGGCCGCGCTGGATCGCGCTGCGGCGTGCATCGAGGCCGGTGCCGACATGATCTTCCCCGAGGCCATCACCGAGCTGTCGATGTACAAGACCTTCGCCAATCGCGTGAAGGCGCCGATCCTGGCCAACATCACCGAATTCGGCGCCACGCCGCTGTACACCACCGAAGAGCTGGCCTCGGCCGACGTGTCGCTGGCGCTGTATCCGCTGTCGGCGTTCCGCGCCATGAACAAGGCGGCCGAGAACGTCTACACCGCGCTGCGCCGCGACGGCACGCAGAAAAACGTCATCGACACCATGCAGACTCGCATGGAGCTTTACGATGCCATCGACTACCACGTGTTCGAGCAGAAGCTCGACGCACTGTTCGCTCAGAAGAAGAGCTGAACCAGCACACCGCAATTAGCCGATTCCCATAACAAATTCAAAAGTGGAGAAAACCAATGGCCGAAGCAAAAGTACTCAGTGGTGCCGGCCTGCGTGGTCAGGTGGCCGGGCAAACCGCACTGTCGACCGTGGGCCAGGCCGGCGCCGGCCTGACCTACCGTGGCTATGACGTTCGCGACCTGGCCGAGCACGCGCTGTTCGAAGAGGTCGCCTACCTGCTGCTGTACGGCGAGCTGCCGACCCAGGCCGAGCTGAGCGAGTACCAGCACCAGCTCAAGGCGCTGCGCGACCTGCCCCAGGCGCTCAAGGAAGTGCTCGAGCGCATTCCGGTCACCGCCCACCCGATGGATGTGATGCGTACCGCCTCCTCGGTGCTCGGCACCCTGGAGCCGGAGCTCAACTTCGGCCTGCAGCACGAGAAGACCGACCGCCTGCTGGCGCTGTTCCCGGCGGCCATGTGCTACTGGTACCGCTTCAGCCACCATGGCGTGCGCATCGACTGCACCAGCGACGAAGACACCCTGGGCGGGCACTTCCTGCACCTGCTGCACGGCAAGAAGCCGAGCGAGCTGCACGTCAAGGTGATGAACGTTTCGCTGATCCTGTACGCCGAGCACGAATTCAACGCCTCGACCTTCACTGCCCGGGTGTGTGCCTCGACCCTGTCGGACCTGTACTCGTGCGTGACGGCGGCCATCGGCTCGCTGCGCGGGCCGCTGCACGGTGGTGCCAACGAGGCCGCGATGGAAATGATCGAGCGCTTCAAGACCCCGCAGGAAGCCGTTGCCGGCACCCTCGGCATGCTCGAGCGCAAGGACAAGATCATGGGCTTCGGGCATGCCATCTACAAGGAGTCCGACCCGCGCAACGAAGTGATCAAGGGCTGGGCGAAGAAGCTCGCCGACGAGGTGGGCGACACCGTGCTGTACCCGGTGTCCGAAGCCATCGACAAGACCATGTGGGAGCAGAAGAAACTGTTCCCCAATGCCGACTTCTACCATGCCTCGGCCTACCACTTCATGGGTATCCCGACCAAGCTGTTCACCCCGATCTTCGTCTGCTCGCGCCTGACCGGCTGGGCGGCGCATGTGTTCGAGCAGCGTGCCAACAACCGCATCATCCGCCCGAGCGCCGAATACACCGGCGTCGAACAGCGCAAGTTCGTGCCAATCGAACAACGCTGAGACTGGCGTGCAGTACCTTTGATATGGCCCTGCCGAACCTGGTGGGAGCGGGCTTGCCCCGCGATAGCCGCTGCGCGCAGTAGCTGATACCGCGCCGATGCCATCGCGGGTCGAGCCCGCTCCCACAGGGGGCGGGGTATGCCATCAGGGGGACTGCGCACCGCCGACTTATCCGTGATTGAGTCCCGCGTCCATGAATACTGAATTTCGCAAGCACCTGCCGGGCACCACGCTCGACTACTTCGACGCCCGCGCCGCCATCGACGCCATCAGCCCCGGCGCCTACGACAAGCTGCCCTATACCTCCCGCGTACTGGCCGAAAACCTGGTGCGCCGCTGCGACCCGGCAACCCTCGATGCCTCGCTCAGCCAACTGATCGAGCGCAAGCGCGACCTCGACTTCCCCTGGTACCCGGCCCGCGTGGTGTGCCATGACATCCTTGGCCAGACCGCACTGGTTGACCTTGCCGGCCTGCGTGACGCCATCGCCGACAAGGGCGGCGACCCGGCCCAGGTCAACCCGGTGGTGCCGGTGCAACTGATCGTCGACCACTCGCTGGCCGTGGAGTGCGGTGGCTTCGACCCGCAGGCGTTCGAGAAGAACCGCGCCATCGAAGACCGTCGCAACGAAGACCGCTTCCACTTCATCAACTGGACCAAGAAGGCGTTCAAGAACGTCGATGTGATCCAGCCCGGCAACGGCATCATGCACCAGATCAACCTGGAGAAGATGTCGCCGGTGATCCACGCCGAGCAGGGCGTGGCCTATCCCGATACCTGCGTCGGTACCGACAGCCACACCCCCCACGTGGATGCCCTGGGCGTGATCGCCATCGGCGTCGGCGGCCTGGAGGCCGAGAACGTGATGCTGGGTCGTGCGTCCTGGATGCGCCTGCCGGAAATCGTCGGCGTGCAGCTCACCGGCAAGCCGCAGCCAGGCATCACCGCCACCGACGTGGTGCTGGCGCTCACCGAGTTCCTGCGCAAGGCCAAGGTGGTAGGCGCCTACCTCGAGTTCTACGGCGAGGGCGCCCGTGCGCTGACCCTGGGCGATCGCGCGACCATCTCCAACATGGCCCCCGAATACGGCGCGACGGCGGCGATGTTCTCCATCGACCAGCAGACCATCGATTACCTCAAGCTCACCGGTCGTGAAGACGCCCAGGTCAAGCTGGTGGAAACCTACGCCAAGGTCGCCGGCCTGTGGTCCGACAGCCTGGTCAATGCCGAATACGAGCGTGGCCTGCAGTTCGACCTGTCGAGCGTGGTACGCAACATGGCCGGCCCGTCCAACCCGCATGCGCGGGTGGCCACCAGCGAGCTGGCTGCCAGGGGCATTGCCGGGCAATGGGAAGAGGTGCCGGGGCAGATGCCTGACGGCGCGGTGATCATCGCTGCCATCACCAGCTGCACCAACACCAGCAACCCGCGCAACGTGATCGCTGCCGGGCTGCTGGCGCGCAATGCCAACAGGCTGGGGCTGACGCGCAAGCCGTGGGTCAAGTCGTCGCTGGCGCCAGGCTCCAAGACCGTGGCCCTGTACCTCAAAGAGGCGGGCCTGGAGGATGAACTGGAGCAGCTGGGCTTCGGCATCGTGGCGTTTGCCTGCACCACCTGCAACGGCATGTCCGGCGCTCTGGACCCGGTGATCCAGCAGGAAATCATCGACCGCGACCTGTACGCCACCGCCGTGCTGTCGGGCAACCGCAACTTCGACGGGCGTATCCATCCGTATGCCAAGCAGGCCTTCCTGGCCTCGCCGCCGCTGGTGGTGGCCTACGCCATTGCCGGCACCATCCGTTTCGATATCGAGAAGGACGTGCTGGCCGTGGTGGACGGCAAGGAAATCCGCCTCAAGGACATCTGGCCCAGCGACGAAGAGATCGATGCAGTGGTCAAGGCTGCGGTCAAGCCGGAGCAGTTCCGCCAGGTGTACATCCCGATGTTCGCCGTGCACGAAGACACCGGACCCAAGGTCGACCCGCTGTACGACTGGCGCGCCACGAGCACCTACATCCGTCGCCCGCCGTACTGGGAAGGCGCGCTGGCAGGCGAGCGCTCGCTCAAGGGCATGCGCCCGCTGGCGGTGCTGCCGGACAACATCACCACCGACCACCTGTCGCCGTCCAACGCGATCATGCTCGACAGCGCCGCAGGCGAGTACCTGGCGAAGATGGGCCTGCCCGAAGAGGACTTCAACTCCTACGCCACCCACCGTGGCGACCACCTGACCGCGCAGCGCGCGACCTTCGCCAACCCCAAGCTGTTCAACGAGATGGTGCAGGAGAACGGCAAGGTCAAGCAGGGTTCGCTGGCGCGTATCGAGCCGGAGGGCAAGGTGACGCGCATGTGGGAGGCCATCGAGACCTACATGCAGCGCAAGCAGCCGCTGATCATCGTGGCCGGTGCCGACTATGGCCAGGGCTCGTCACGCGACTGGGCGGCCAAGGGCGTGCGCCTGGCCGGTGTCGAGGCCATCGTGGCCGAGGGCTTCGAGCGTATCCACCGTACCAACCTGGTGGGCATGGGCGTGTTGCCTCTGGAGTTCAAGCCGGGCACCGACCGCAAGACCCTGGGTATCGATGGCAGCGAGACCTATGACGTGGTGGGGCAGCGGACACCGCGGGCCACCTTGACCCTGGTGATCACGCGGCGTGACGGCGAGCGCCTGGAGGTGCCGGTGACCTGCCGTCTGGACACGGCGGAAGAGGTGTCGATCTACGAGGCGGGCGGTGTACTGCAGCGCTTTGCCCAGGACTTCCTCGAGTCGTCGGTGGCATAAAAGACTCAGCTTGCCTCGCCCTAGTGGGAGCGGGCTTGACCCGCGATGCAGGCGACGCGGTACTGGCTGTAACCGCATCGCTTGCATCGCGGGTCGAGCCCGCTCCCACAGAGCAGGTGGCTCGATCACATTACAGGACAAGATTTCCATGCCACACGTACCCCAGATCAGAATCCCCGCCACCTACATCCGTGGCGGCACCAGCAAAGGCGTGTTCTTCAACCTCGAAGACCTGCCCGAAGCCGCCCAGCTCCCCGGCGCCGCGCGCGATGCGCTGCTGCTGCGGGTTATCGGCAGCCCCGACCCCTACGGCAAGCAGATCGACGGCATGGGCGGGGCCACCTCCAGCACCAGCAAGACGGTCATCCTGTCGCGCAGCATCAAGCCCGGGCACGACGTCGACTACCTGTTCGGCCAGGTCGCCATCGACAAGGCCTTCGTCGACTGGAGCGGCAACTGCGGCAACCTCTCGGCGGCAGTCGGCTCGTTCGCCATCAGCGCCGGCCTGGTCGACGCCAGTCGCATCCCGCGCAATGGTGTGGCTGTGGTGCGCATCTGGCAGGCCAACATCGGCAAGACCATCATCGCCCACGTACCGATCACCGAAGGCGAAGTGCAGGAAACCGGCGACTTCGAACTCGACGGCGTGACCTTTCCCGCCGCCGAGGTGCAGCTCGAATTCCTCGACCCGGCCGCCGACGAAGACGGCGCGGGCGGCTCGATGTTCCCCACCGGCAACCTGGTCGACGACCTGGTGGTGCCCGGTGTCGGCACCTTCAAGGCAACCCTGATCAACGCCGGCATCCCGACCATCTTCATCGACGCCCAGGCCCTGGGCTACACCGGCACCGAGCTGCAGGACGCAATCAACGGCGACCCCGAGGCCCTGGCGCGTTTCGAAACCATCCGTGCCCACGGCGCCGTGCATATGGGCCTGATCGAGCACGTCGAGCAGGCCGCGCAGCGCCAGCACACGCCCAAGGTGGCGTTCGTGGCACCGCCGGCCGACTACCAGTCCTCCAGCGGCAAGACCGTGGCAGCGAGCGATATCGACCTGCTGGTGCGTGCGTTGTCGATGGGCAAGCTGCACCACGCCATGATGGGTACGGCAGCGGTGGCCATCGGCACCGCTGCGGCCATCCCCGGCACCCTGGTCAACCTTGCTGCCGGTGGCGGCGAGCGCAGCGCCGTGCGTTTCGGTCACCCCTCGGGCACCTTGCGCGTGGGCGCCGAGGCGCGCCAGGTGAATGGCGACTGGACCGTTACCAAAGCAATCATGAGCCGCAGCGCTCGCGTGCTGATGGAGGGTTGGGTACGCGTACCTGGCGATACCTTCTAGAGGCAGCGGTGCTCGGCTCTCCTTTCACCCCATGTGAACAGAGAGACGACAATGAGTGCCAATGTTGACCTGAACGACCGTCCCGACTACGACCGGGTCCTGCAGGACATTGCCGACTATGTCCTGCACTTCAGGGCCGAGCCGGGGGAGGCGCTGGACACGGCGCGCAACTGCCTGATGGACACCCTGGGTTGCGGCCTGCTGGCGCTGCGCTTTCCCGAGTGCACCAAGCACCTGGGGCCGCTGGTGGAGGGTACCGTGGTGCCCCATGGCGCGCGGGTGCCCGGCACCGCGTACCGCCTCGACCCGGTCAAGGCGGCCTGGGACATCGGCTGCATCGTGCGCTGGCTGGACTACAACGATACCTGGCTGGCCGCAGAATGGGGTCACCCCTCCGACAACCTCGGCGGCATCCTCGCGGTGGCCGACCACCTCTCGCAAAAGCGCGTGGCCAACGGCGACCCGCCGCTGACCCTGCACACGGTGCTCGAGGCCATGATCATGGCCCACGAGATCCAGGGCGTGCTCGCGCTGGAAAACGCTTTCAACCGGGTGGGCCTGGACCACGTGCTGCTGGTCAAGGTCGCATCCACGGCGGTGTGCGCCCGGCTCATGGGCGCCAATCGCGAGCAGTTGCTGGCGGCCCTGTCCCAGGCCTTCGTCGATGGCCAGGCGCTGCGCACCTACCGCCATGCCCCCAATGCCGGCTCGCGCAAGTCGTGGGCGGCCGGTGATGCGTCGAGTCGCGGGGTGCGCCTGGCGGACATCGCCCTGCGCGGCGAGATGGGCATCCCCGGCGTGCTCACCGCGCCGCAGTGGGGCTTCTATGACGTGCTGTTCAGCCATACCAACAAGGACCTGGCGCTCAAGCCCGAGGGCAGGCGCGAGTTCAGCCTGTCGCAGCCGTTCGGCAGCTACGTGATGGAGAACATACTGTTCAAGATCAGCTTCCCGGCCGAGTTCCATGCGCAGACCGCCTGCGAGGCGGCGGTGACCCTGCATCCGCAGGTGCGCAATCGCCTGAATGAAATCGAGCGCATCGTGATCACCACCCATGAGTCGGCGATTCGCATCATTTCCAAGGTCGGCACGCTGGCCAACGCGGCGGACCGGGACCACTGCCTGCAGTACATGACGGCGGTGCCGCTGATCTTCGGCAACCTGGTGGCCGAGCATTACGAAGATGATTTCCATGCGGCGCACCCGACCATCGACCGCTTGCGCGAGAAGATGGTGATCGTCGAAGACCCGCGTTTCAGTCGCGAGTACCTGGAGGCCGACAAGCGCTCGATCGCCAACGCGGTGCAGGTGTTCTTCACCGACGGCTCGAGCACCGAACAGGTGGTGGTGGAGTACCCCATCGGGCACCGGCGCCGGCGCGCCCAGGGCATCCCGCTGCTGGAGGACAAGTTCAAGGCCAACCTGGCGACGCGGTTTACTGCGCAGCGTTCGGCCGAGATCCTTGCGCTGTGCAAGGATCAGGCGAGGCTTGAGGCGACGGCGGTGCATCGGTTCATGGATCTGTTCGTGATCTGAGGGGCGAAGCTTTTCAGAAGACAACAAAAAGCCCCGCCAATTGGCGGGGCTTCTTTTCACGCTAAGTCAGCTTACGCTTGAACGACAGGGATATTGGCGTTCGCAGCGGCTTCACGGAACTCGGCGATCTGGTCGAAGCTCAGGTAGCGGTAGATGTCGGCAGCCATGCTGTCGATATTCGCCGCGTACTCCATGTACTCCTCGACGGTTGGCAGCTTGCCCAGGATCGAGGCAACGGCAGCCAGCTCGGCGGAGGCCAGGAACACGTTGGCACCATCGCCCAGACGGTTCGGGAAGTTACGGGTCGACGTCGACACAACGGTCGAGTTCGGCTCTACGCGTGCCTGGTTACCCATGCACAGCGAGCAGCCCGGCATTTCCATGCGCGCGCCAGCCTTGCCGTAGATGCCGTAGTAGCCTTCCTCGGTCAGCTGGTGAGCGTCCATCTTGGTCGGCGGCGACAGCCACAGACGGGTTGGCAGCTGACCCTTGACCTTGTCCAGCAGCTTGCCGGCAGCGCGGAAGTGACCGATGTTGGTCATGCACGAACCGATGAACACTTCGTCGATCTTCTGGCCCTGGACGCTGGACAGCAGGCGAGCGTCGTCCGGGTCGTTAGGAGCGCAGAGAACCGGCTCCTTGATATCGGCCAGGTCGATCTCGATGACTTCGGCGTACTCGGCATCGGCGTCGGCCGACAGCAGCTCGGGCTTGGCCAGCCAGGCTTCCATCGCCTGTGCACGGCGCTCCATGGTGCGCGCATCGCCGTAGCCTTCGCTGATCATCCAGCGCAGCAGGGTGATGTTCGACTTCAGGTACTCGGCAATGGCTTTTTCAGGCAGCTTGATGGTGCAACCGGCAGCCGAACGTTCGGCCGAGGCGTCGGACAGTTCGAATGCCTGTTCCACGGTCAGGTCGTCCAGGCCTTCGATTTCCAGGATGCGGCCGGAGAAGGCGTTGATCTTGCCTTTCTTCTCGACGGTCAGCAGGCCTTTCTGGATGCCGTAGTAAGGGATGGCGTGAACCAGGTCACGCAGGGTGATGCCTGGGTTCAGCTTGCCCTTGAAGCGCACCAGTACCGACTCCGGCATGTCCAGTGGCATCACGCCAGTGGCAGCGGCGAAGGCGACCAGGCCGGAACCGGCCGGGAACGAGATGCCGATCGGGAAACGGGTGTGCGAGTCACCACCGGTACCGACGGTGTCCGGCAGCAGCATGCGGTTCAGCCAGCTGTGGATGATGCCGTCGCCTGGACGCAGGGACACGCCGCCACGGGTGCGGATGAAATCCGGCAGGGTGTGGTGGGTGGTCACGTCGATCGGCTTCGGATAGGCCGCGGTGTGGCAGAACGACTGCATGACCAGGTCGGCCGAGAAGCCCAGGCACGCCAGGTCTTTCAGTTCGTCACGGGTCATCGGACCGGTGGTGTCCTGGGAGCCGACGGTGGTCATCTTCGGTTCGCAGTAGGTGCCAGGACGAACGCCCTTGCCCACTGGCAGGCCGCAGGCCTTGCCGACCATCTTCTGGGCCAGGGTGTAGCCCTTGCCGGTGTCGACAGGTGCTTCAGGCAGCTTGAACAGGTCGGTCGGGCCCAGGCCCAGCTCGGCGCGCGCCTTCTCGGTCAGGCCACGGCCGACGATCAGCGGGATACGACCACCGGCGCGGACTTCGTCCAGCAGCACGGGGGTTTTCATCTCGAAGGTGGTGATGACTTCGTCGGTACCGTGCTTGCACACCTTGCCGGCGTGCGGGTACAGGTCGATCACGTCGCCCATGTGGATGTTCGACACGTCGAATTCGATCGGCAGGGCGCCGGCGTCTTCCATGGTGTTGTAGAAGATCGGGGCGATCTTGGAGCCGAAGCAGAAACCGCCAGCGCGCTTGTTCGGCACGTAAGGGATGTCGTCGCCGAAGAACCACAGCACCGAGTTGGTCGCCGATTTACGCGAGGAACCGGTACCGACCACGTCACCGACGTAGGCGATCGGGAAGCCTTCGTTGCGCATCTGCTCGATCTGCTTCATCGGGCCGATGGCGCCTTGCACGTCCGGCACGATGCCGTCGCGGGCCATTTTCAGCATGGCCAGGGCGTGCAGCGGGATGTCAGGGCGCGACCAGGCGTCCGGGGCAGGGGACAGGTCGTCGGTGTTGGTTTCGCCGGTGACCTTGAAGACGCGCAGGCTGATCTTGTCGGCCAGGGTCGGACGCTTCTTGAACCACTCGCCGTCAGCCCAGGACTGCAGTACCGCCTTGGCGTGAACGTTGCCGTTCTTGGCTTTTTCGGCCACGTCGTGAAAGGCGTCGAACATCAGCAGGGTGTGCTTGAGCTGTTCGGCGGCAACGGCGGCCAGTTCGGCGTCGTCCAGCAGCTCGACCAGGGTGGCGATGTTGTAGCCGCCCTGCATGGTGCCCAGCAGTTCAACGGCGCGCTGCTTGCTGATCAGCGGGGAGGTGGCTTCGCCCTTGGCGACCGCCGACAGGAAACCGGCCTTGACGTAGGCGGCTTCGTCCACTCCTGGTGGTACGCGGTTGGTGATCAGGTCGACGAGGACGGCTTCTTCGCCAGCGGGGGGATTCTTCAGCAGCTCGACCAGGCCTGCGGTTTGTTCGGCGTTAAGCGGCTGGGGCACGATACCCTGGGCGGCACGCTCTTCGATGTGTTTGCGGTAGGCTTCAAGCACAGTTATTACCCTCATCAGTGGTCCCAAATGGGTGTCCGGGACGCTCATCCAGAATGGCCGGCACCCATGCGCAATACGGCTTTTTGAGCCGCGTAGCCAGGGTTGCAGGACATCCTTACAGAAGCTGCTTTCAAAGTTTTACGCCTGTAGAACGGAGGCTGATGAGGGCTGGCGCGGTGCATTCGATGGTCGAATACCCCGAGCCAACGCCGTTCTACCGGATCAACTGTGCTCGTGACGCTTTGAAAACAGCTTCTAACGGACATTGCTGCCTTAAAAAGGCCGGGTGATTCTACGGTAAAAACGCGCCAAAGGTAAGGCGATTGCAACGACTTTACGGCGTGACCCCCGTTAGACAAAGGGCTAACATGGCCGTCTGTTCCATCGCCATGCCGTTGAATCTTTCATGTCCAATCAGTCAATAAAAACGCCTTGTGTCGGCCTGTGTTCCACGGTTTACGGGGACCTGGTGTGTCGCGGGTGCAAGCGTTTTCACCATGAGGTGATCCACTGGAACGGCTACAACGACGATGAAAAGCGTGCGGTGTGGCTGCGCCTGGAACACCTGCTGGTGCAGGTGATGGCGGCCAAGCTGGAGGTGTTCGACGCCGACAAGCTGCGCGGCCAGCTGGAGCTGCGCAAGATTCGATTCGTGCCGCATCAGTCCGAGTATTGCTGGGCTTATCAGCTGATTGCGCGGGGCGCGCGGGTGATTCGCGAGCTGGAAGCGTACGGGATGGTGCTGCTGCCGGAGTTTCGCGACTGGGAGCTGCCCGAGCTGCGCGATGCCATCGATCGGGAATTCTTTCTGTTGTCCGAGGCGCACTATCAGCGCTACATCGCGCCGGGCTTTCTCAAGGATGCGCTGGGTTAAGCGGTGTTCCCATCGCAGGTCACGCCCGCGCCCACTGGATCACCGCTTACCCTGTGGGCGCGGGCTTGACCCGCGATGGGGTCTTCAGCCTCTGGCCAGCTCGTCCAGGTGCTTCACCTGGTCCTCGGTCTTGAGCACCAGCACATCGCATTCCAGCGAATCGAGCACCACCTCGGCGGTGTTGCCGATCAGCGCACCGGTAATCCCGCTACGCCCCACCGTACCCATCACCGTCACCACGGCTTCGTACTTTTTAGCCGTGTGCGGAATCAGCACGTCCGCCGGGCCTTCGGCCACATGCAGGCGATCGTCGGCGATATCGAATTCGGCCTGGAACGCAGCGCATTCGTCGCGGTACTTCTTCTCGATGGTGTCCTTGAGCTGGTACACCGGGTCCGCCGCCGAGAGCATGGGCGAGGGGTGGGCGCTGATCACGTGCAGGTTGCCCTTGGCAACGCTGGCAATGGCATAGCCGTGGTCGATGATGCTGGCGTGCAGCTTGCGATGCTCCTGATCGTCGTTGCCCACGTCCACCGCCGCCAGAATCACGCCACCGGTCCAGGGGCGCTCGGTCTTGACCATCAGCACCGCGCACGGGCACTGGCGCAGCAGTTTCCAGTCCGAAGGCGTCAGCAGGAACTTCTTCAGCGCGTTTTCCGGCCGGTGTTCCTTGATCACCAGCTCACAGCCTTCGGCTTTCTGCACGTCGATGATCGACTCGTGCAGGGTGTCGTGCCAGGCCTGCTCATAGGTGACATTGTCGTAGCCATCGTCGTGCAACTGGCTGGCGAGCAGGCTGAGCAGGGCACTGTGGTCCTGCTTCTTGTCGCACATCAGCAGGTGCAGGCGTGCCTTGGTGACGCCGGCGATCAGCTTGGCGCGGGTCAGGGCCTTGCTGTGGGCGTGGTCGGGGTCGAGCACCACCAGGATGCTGCGAACTTCTAAAAGCATGAGGGAGAACTCCTTCGACAATGGCATGCGATGCCTGACTATAGTCGGCGCCCCGGATGCGGTGGATGTTGATATGCATCAAGCATAGTCACTGGTGATCGCCACTGCCGCCGGTATAATCGCCGGTCTTGTCGACACCCCATGCCCGTTTGTGAGCCTATGTCCCTTATTCCCGAAATCGAAGCCTTCCTCGCCTGCCGCACCCCGGATGCCTGGGTCGATGCCGCCCTGGCCGACCAGGAGACGATGCTGATCGACCACAAGAACTGCGAGTTCAAGGCCGCCAGCACGGCGCTGAGCCTGATTGCCAAGTACAACACGCATGTCGACCTGATCAACATGATGTCGCGCCTGGCCCGCGAGGAGCTGGTGCATCACGAGCAGGTGCTGCGCCTGATGAAGAAGCGCAAGGTGGCCTTGCGCCCATTGTCGGCAGGGCGCTATGCCTCGGGGCTGCGCAAGGTGGTGCGCGCGCACGAGCCGGTGAAGCTGGTGGACACGCTGGTGGTCGGCGCGTTCATCGAGGCGCGCAGCTGCGAGCGCTTTGCTGCGGTGGTGCCGCACCTGGACGAGGAACTGGGCAAGTTCTACCACGGGCTGCTCAAGAGCGAGGCGCGCCATTACCAGGGGTACCTGAAGCTGGCGTATCAGTATGGCGAGGCGGCGGATGTGGAGCGCACCGTGGAGCGGGTGCGCGAGGTGGAAGCCGAACTGATCACCACGCCGGACGTGGAGTTTCGCTTCCATAGCGGCGTGCCGGCCTGAAGCATCGCGGGCCAAGCCCGCGCCCACAGGCTGATGACCCATCCTGTGGGAGCGGGCTTGGCCCGCGATACGGGCGCCGCAATACCTCCTTTTGTCGACAAAATAGAAAGCAAGCTAATTAATGCTTGGCCATTCGCTGCCTGAGCAGTAATATCTGCGGCATCCACTGCCTAAGCAGGTATCTCCCTTCATGCAGCACTTCACTCCCGAAAACTTCCAGTCCTGCACCATCGGCATGCTCCTGGGGCGCGCCGCACTGGTGAAGGACCGCATTCTGGACAGCCACCTGCAGGACTTCGGCGTCACCGCCGCGCAGTTCAAGGTGCTGATCATCGTGTCCCAGTACGGGGTCGATACCCCCGCCGAACTGTGCCGTTTCCTCAGCCTGGACAGCGGGTCGATGACGCGCATGCTCGATCGTCTGGAGCAGAAGGGCCTGATCGCCCGCAGCCGCTGCCCGCAGGACCGCCGCCAGGTACGCCTGGAGCTCACCGCCGATGGCGATGTGCTGGCCGGCCAGTTGCCCCAGATCGGTGCCTCGGCGATGAACGAGCTGGTTGGCGTGCTGGCCCCGCACGAGCTCAAGACCCTGGAAAAGATCCTGACCAAGGTGCTGCTGGCGGCCGGCGATGCCGTCACCGCTCTGCGCGTGGAGGCCCAATGAAACCACGAGCCCTGCGTGCCGGTGCAAGCCTGCTGGTGCTTGCCCTGAGCCTGGCCGGTTGCGCCAACTACAGTGGCCTCGATACCCAGGGCCGGCGCCTCGGCGCCGCCGACCTGCAGGCTGGCAAGACCCTCGGCGGCGTAGCCCTGTCGCCTGCGGCCTGGCCCAAGGGCGACTGGTGGACCCGCCTTGGCGACCCGCAACTGGACAGCCTGATCGGCGAGGCCTTGCGCGACAGCCCCGACATGCAGGTTGCCAGCGCCCGTGCCCATCAGGCCAGCGCCGCGGCCTACGCTGCCGACGCCGAGCGCATGCCCACGCTGGATGCCAGCGCCGGGGTCAGCCGCTCGCGCCTGGCCCGTGACCAGGACCCGACGGGGCAGGGCGGCAGCTACTCCACCCTGCGCAGCCTGAGCGCGACCTTCAACTACACCTTCGATCTCTGGGGTGGGCAACGCGATGCCTGGGAAGCCGCCCTGGGCCAGGCCCGTGCCGCCGAGGTGGACCGCCAGGCCGCACAACTGACCCTGGCCGCCGACGTTGCCCGTGCCTACAGCCAGCTGGGCCAGGCGCACATCGTCAACGACCTGACCCAGGAAGACCTCAAGCGTACCCGCCAGATGCTCGAACTCAGCCAGCGCCGGCTGGCCTCGGGTATCGACAGCCAGTACCAGCTGCAGCAGACCGAAAGCCTGGAGGCCAGCTCCCAGGAGCAGGCCATCAATGCCCAGAAGCAGCTGCGCAGCGCGCAGATCGCGCTGGCGGTGCTGCTGGGCAAGGGCCCCGACCGTGGCCAGCAGATCGCTCGCCCCAATGTGCTCAAGCCTGCTGCGGTGGCGCTGCCCTCGGTGCTGCCGGCCGAGTTGCTGGGCCGGCGTCCGGACCTGGTGGCCGCGCGCTGGCGGGTCGAGGCGGCGAGCAAGTCGATCGATGCGAGCAAGACACGCTTCTACCCCAACCTCAACCTGAGCGCCGCCGCCGGCACCCAGGCACTGCTGGGCGATGCGATCTTCGGCGCGCCGAGCCGCTTCTTCAACATCGCACCGACCGTGTCGCTGCCGATTTTCGACGGCGGGCGCCTGCGCGCCGACCTCGATGCCCGTGATGCCGACTACGACCTGGCCGTGGCGCAATACAACAAGAGCCTGGTGCGTGCACTGGGCGAGGTCAGCGACAGCATCGACCAGCTGCATGCACTGGGCCAGCAGATTGCAGCCAAGCAACGTGCCACCGACATCGCCCAGCAGTCCTACGACACCGTGATGCAGCGCTATGGCTCCGGCATCGGCAACTACCTGGATGTGCTGAGCATCGAACAGCAGCTGCTGCAGTCGCAGCGTCAGCTGGCCGAACTGAACGCCGAACAGATCGACCTGTCGATCCAGTTGATGCAGGCGCTGGGGGGCGGCTACCAGGCCGACACCCAGGCCGCCGCATTGCCCTCGACTTCCCGCAATCAATAAAACGCCAAGGTATTTCTCATGGCCACTGCATCCTCCCCGGACACTGCCCCTACCGAGCAGGACCTCAACAATCAGCGCAAGCGCAAGACGCTGCTGCTCGGGCTGCTGGTGCTCGTACTCGTGCTTGGCGCCGGTGTGTGGGCCTGGCACGAGCTCTACGGGCGCTGGAGCGAAAACACCGACGACGCCTATGTGAACGGCAACGTGGTGGAAATCACCCCGCTGGTCACCGGCACCGTCACCAGCATCGGCGCCGACGATGGCGACCTGGTGCACGCCGGCCAGGTGCTGATCCAGTTCGACCCGAGCGACACCGAGGTCGGCCTGCAGAGCGCCGAGGCCAAGCTGGCCCGCGCCGTGCGCCAGGTGCGTGGGCTTTACAGCAACGTCGACGGGCAGAAGGCCCAGGTGGCGGCGCGCAAGGCCGAGCTGCAGAAGGCCCAGGAAAACTACAACCGACGCAAGACCCTGGCCGCCGGCGGGGCGATCTCGCAGGAGGAGCTGTCCCACGCCCGTGACGACCTGGCATCGGCACAAAGCGCGCTGAGCAATGCCCAGCAGCAGCTCAACACCACCACCGCGCTGGTCGACGACACCGTGGTCTCCTCGCACCCCGAAGTGCAGGCTGCCGCCGCCGACCTGCGCCAGGCCTACCTGGACAATGCCCGCACCACCCTGGTGGCGCCGGTCACCGGTTATGTGGCCAAGCGCACGGTGCAACTGGGCCAGCGCCTGCAGCCGGGCACCGCGACCATGGCGGTGATTCCGCTGGATCAGCTGTGGATCGACGCCAACTTCAAGGAAACCCAGCTGCGCAACATGCGTATCGGTCAGCCGGTGGACATCGTTGCCGACCTGTACGGCAGCGACGTGAAGTACAGCGGCACCATCGACAGCCTGGGCGCCGGTACCGGCAGCGCCTTCGCCCTGCTGCCGGCGCAGAACGCCACCGGCAACTGGATCAAGATCGTCCAGCGCGTGCCTGTGCGGATCCACATCAACCCCGAGCAACTGGCCGAACACCCACTGCGGATCGGCCTGTCGACCCAGGTCGACGTCGACCTGCACGACCAGAGCGGCCCGGTGCTGGCGCAACAGCCGCCGCAGAAAGCCTCGTTCGCCACCCAGGTGTACGACCGCCAGCTGGTGGAGGCCGATACCCTGATCGCGCGCCTGATCCATGACAACAGCGCCGCCAGCGGCAAGACTGCGCAGCGATGAGCGGGCAGGCTTCGTTCACCCCGCCAAGCCTGCTGCTGACCACCATCGGCCTGTCGCTGGCGACGTTCATGCAGGTGCTCGACACCACCATCGCCAACGTCGCCCTGCCTACCATCTCCGGCAACCTGGGGGTGAGTTCGGAGCAGGGCACCTGGGTCATCACCTCGTTCGCGGTGAGCAACGCGATAGCCTTGCCGCTGACCGGCTGGCTGAGCCGGCGCTTCGGCGAGGTGAAGCTGTTCATCTGGGCCACGCTGCTGTTCGTGCTGGCGTCGTTCCTGTGCGGTATCTCGCAATCGATGCCCGAGCTGGTCGGCTTTCGCGTGTTGCAGGGCGTGGTGGCCGGGCCGTTGTACCCCATGACCCAGACCCTGCTGATTGCGGTGTACCCCCCGGCCAAGCGGGGTATGGCCCTGGCGCTGCTGGCGATGGTCACGGTGGTGGCGCCGATTGCCGGGCCGATACTCGGTGGCTGGATCACCGACAGCTACAGCTGGCCGTGGATCTTCTTCATCAACGTACCGATCGGCCTGTTCGCCGCCGCCGTGGTGCGTCAGCAGATGCGTACCCGGCCGGTGAGCACCAGCCGCCAGCCGATGGACTACATCGGGCTGCTGAGCCTGATCGTCGGGGTGGGGGCATTGCAGATCGTGCTCGACAAGGGCAATGACCTGGACTGGTTCGAATCCAGTTTCATCGTCATCGGCAGCCTGATTTCGGTGGTGTTCCTGGCGGTGTTCATCATCTGGGAACTGACCGACAAGCACCCGGTGGTGAACCTGCGCCTGTTCGCCCACCGCAACTTTCGCATCGGCACCATCGTGCTGGTGGGCGGGTATGCGGGATTCTTCGGCATCAACCTGATCCTGCCGCAATGGCTGCAGACCCAGATGGGCTACACCGCCACCTGGGCGGGGCTGGCGGTGGCGCCGATCGGCCTGCTGCCGGTGCTGATGTCGCCGTTCGTGGGCAAGTACGCGCACAAGTTCGACCTGCGTGTGCTGGCGGGGCTGGCGTTCGTGGCAATCGGTGCCAGCTGCTTCATGCGGGCAGGGTTCACCAACGAGGTGGACTTCCAGCACATCGCCCTGGTGCAGCTGTTCATGGGTATCGGCGTGGCGCTGTTCTTCATGCCCACCTTGAGCATCCTGCTTTCGGACCTGCCGCCGCAGCAGATCGCCGACGGCTCGGGGCTGGCGACCTTCCTGCGGACCCTGGGCGGCAGCTTTGCCGCGTCGCTGACCACCTGGATCTGGATTCGCCGGGCCGACCAGCACCATGCGTACCTGAGCGAAAGCATCAGTACCTATGAGCCGGCCACCCGTGACATGCTCGGCCACCTGGGCGGGGCGAACGGGCAGTCGTATGCGCAGCTGGAGCAGATGCTCAACAGCCAGGCGTACATGATGTCGACGGTGGATTACTTCACGTTGATGGGCTGGGTGTTCGTCGGGCTGGTGCTGCTGGTGTGGCTGGCCAAGCCGCCGTTCGCGGCCAAGGCCGGGCCGGCATCGGCGGGGCACTGAGGCACAGCGTCAGCGCGCTGCGCTGACATCGCGGGTCAAGCCCGCTCCCACAGGTACATCAATGATCATCAGAGCAATGATCTACCTGTGGGAGCGGGCTTGACCCGCGATAGGGCCCGCACGGCCTTCAGGCAAAGTCGAAGGGTGCCAGCTGGAACCCTTGTTCATCCACCTGCAGCGCCCACCCCTGGCGATCCCAGTCGCCCAGCACGATACGCCGCGCCGGCGCATCGCCCACCATCAGCTTGTGGATCGCCGGGCGATGGGTGTGCCCATGCACCAGGGTGCGCACGCCATGCTGTTGCATCACCCGCGGTACCTCCTCGGGCGTCACATCGACAATGTCATTGGCCTTCATGCGCGTCTGCGCGCGGCTTTCGCTGCGCAGCTTGCGCGCAAGCTTGTGCCGCGTGCGCAACGGCAGGTGGCGCAGCACCCACAGGCTCACGGGGTTGCGCAGGTAACGGCGCAGCTTCATGTAGCCTTCGTCACGGGTGCACAGGCTGTCGCCATGCATCAGCAGCACCGGCTCGCCGCCCAGCTCGACCACGCTGGGGTCGGGTAGCAGGGTGGCGCCTGCGGCCTTGCAGAACGCCTGGCCGATGAGGAAGTCGCGGTTGCCGTGCATCAGGAACACCTGGGTGCCCGTGTCGCTCAGCGCACGCAAGGCCTGGCAGATCGACGCCTGGTAGGGCGTCATGGCATCGTCGCCGATCCAGGCCTCGAAAAAGTCCCCGAGAATGTACAGCGCTTGCGCGCTGCGGGCACGGGTGGCCAGCAGATCAAGAAACGCCCGGGTAATGTCCGGGCGTTCTTCTTGCAGGTGCAGATCGGAGATCAGCAGTATCACCCAATGATCTCGGCTTTCTCGATGATCACGTCTTCGGCTGGCACGTCCTGGTGGCCGGCTTTGGAACCGGTGGCAACGGCCTTGATCTTGTCGACCACGTCGGTGCCTTCGGTGACTTTGCCGAACACCGCATAACCCCAGCCCTGCACGTTCTTGCCGCTGTGGTTGAGGAAGCTGTTGTCGGCGACGTTGATGAAGAACTGCGCCGAGGCCGAATGCGGCTCCATGGTACGGGCCATGGCGATGGTGTACTTGTCGTTGCTCAGGCCGTTGTCGGCTTCGTTCTGGATGCTCGGGCGCTTGTCTTTCTTCTCTTTCATGCCCGGCTCGAAACCGCCGCCCTGGATCATGAAGTTGCCGATGACGCGGTGGAACACGGTGTTCTCGTAGTGACCGGCTTTGACGTACTCGATGAAGTTGGCCACGGTGATCGGGGCTTTCTCGGCGTTCAGCTCGATGACGATGTCACCGTGATTGGTGGTCAGTTTGACTTGGGTCATGCTCAAATTCTCGCTTTTCAGGCATTCAAGAAATGGGTGCGCAGGATCGCGTAGTAACCCTGACGCACAGTTTACAGGCCACGATACGCACGTCACGGCAGTTTTTTTGCCCGGCCAGCCGAATATAGCGCCAGTTTGTCGGCGCTGCCCTGTCGGCAGCTCGGGCGCTTGGGCTATGATAAGCGCTTTGATTCAGTCGGCCTACCCGGGCCGTGTACCGGTATTTCAAGGATCCTATGAGCAAGCCCACCGCTGACAACGCTCCCAACGCCGCTGCCAAAGGCGCGCCCGCCGTCCCTGTGAACTTCCTGCGTCCGATCGTGCAGGCCGACCTGGATTCGGGCAAGCACACCAGCATCGTCACCCGTTTCCCGCCGGAGCCCAACGGCTACCTGCACATTGGTCACGCCAAGTCGATCTGCGTGAACTTCGGCCTGGCCCAGGAATTCGGCGGTGCCTGTCACCTGCGCTTCGATGACACCAACCCGGCCAAAGAGGACCAGGAGTACATCGACGCCATCCAGCGTGACGTCAAGTGGCTGGGCTTCGAGTGGACCGGCCCGGTGCGCTATGCCTCGCAGTACTTCGAGCAGTTGCACGCGTGGGCGGTCGACCTGATCAAGTCGGGCAATGCCTATGTGTGCGACCTGACCCCGGAGCAGGCCCGCGAGTACCGCGGCAACCTGACCGAGCCGGGCAAGAACAGCCCGTTCCGCGAGCGCAGCGTCGAGGAAAACCTCGACCTGTTCGCGCGCATGAAGGCCGGCGAGTTCCAGGATGGCGAGCGCGTGCTGCGCGCCAAGATCGACATGGCCTCGCCGAACATGAACCTGCGCGACCCGATCCTGTACCGCATCCGCCATGCCCATCATCACCAGACCGGCGACACCTGGTGCATCTACCCGATCTACGACTTCACCCATGGCCAGTCGGACGCCATCGAGGGCATCACCCACTCGATCTGCACCCTGGAGTTCGAAAGCCATCGTCCGTTGTACGAGTGGTTCCTCGACCACCTGCCGGTGCCGTGCAAGCCGCGCCAGTACGAGTTCAGCCGCCTGAACCTGAACTACACCATCACCAGCAAGCGCAAGCTCAAGCAACTGGTGGACGAGCAGCACGTACAGGGCTGGGACGACCCGCGCATGTCCACGCTGTCGGGCTTCCGCCGTCGTGGCTACACCCCGGCGTCTATCCGCAATTTCTGCGAGATGGTCGGCACCAACCGTTCCGACGGCGTGGTCGACATGTCGATGCTCGAATTCAGCATCCGTGACGACCTGGACCGCACCGCGCCACGGGCCATGTGCGTACTGCGCCCGCTGAAGGTAGTCATCACCAACTACCCCGAAGGCCAGGTCGAGCAGCTCGAACTGCCGCGTCACCCCAAGGAAGACATGGGCGTGCGTGCACTGCCGTTCGCCCGCGAGATCTACATCGACCGCGACGACTTCATGGAAGAGCCGCCCAAGGGCTACAAGCGCCTGGAGCCGGCCGGTGAAGTGCGCCTGCGTGGCAGCTACGTGATCCGCGCCGACGAGGCGATCAAGGATGCCGAGGGCAACATCGTCGAGCTGCGCTGCTCGTACGACCCCGACACCCTGGGCAAGAACCCCGAGGGCCGCAAGGTCAAGGGTGTGATCCACTGGGTGCCGGCCGCGGCCAGCGTCGAGTGCGAAGTACGTCTGTATGACCGCCTGTTCCGTTCGGCCAACCCCGAGAAGACCGACGACGGCGGCAGCTTCCTTGACAACATCAATCCCGATTCGCTGCAGGTGCTGAGCGGTTGTCGTGCGGAACCTTCGCTGGGCCAGGCCCAGCCCGAAGACCGCTTCCAGTTCGAGCGCGAAGGCTACTTCTGCGTCGACCTGAAAGACTCCACGCCGGGTAAGCCGGTGTTCAACCGCACCGTGACCCTGCGCGATTCGTGGGGCAGCTAAGGAACTCTACGTGCTAAGCATCTACAACACCCTGAGCAAGACCAAGGAAGTTTTCGTTCCGCTCGATGGCAACAAGGTTCGCATGTACGTGTGCGGCATGACCGTGTACGACTTCTGCCACCTGGGCCATGGGCGCAGCATGGTCGCGTTCGACCTGGTCACGCGCTGGCTGCGCTACAGCGGCTACGACCTGACCTATGTGCGCAACATCACCGACATCGACGACAAGATCATCAACCGCGCCAACCAGAACGGCGAATCGTTCGAAGCGCTGACCGCGCGCATGATCGACGCGATGCACGAGGACGAGCGCCGTCTGAACATCCTGCCGCCGGACCAGGAGCCGCGTGCCACCGACCACATCGCCGGCATGCACGCGATGATCCAGACCCTGATCGACAAGGGTTATGCCTACGCGCCGGGCAACGGCGACGTGTACTACCGCGTCGGCAAGTTCGTCGGCTACGGCAAGCTGTCGCGCAAGAAGATCGAAGACCTGCGCATCGGTGCCCGCATCGAGGTCGACGAGGCCAAGCAGGACCCGCTCGACTTCGTGCTGTGGAAGGGCGTCAAGCCCGGCGAGCCGAGCTGGGAATCGCCGTGGGGCCCGGGCCGTCCGGGCTGGCACATCGAGTGCTCGGTGATGTCGACCTGCTGCCTGGGCGAGAGCTTCGACATTCACGGTGGCGGCAACGACCTGGAGTTCCCGCACCACGAGAACGAGATTGCCCAGAGCGAGGCGGCCACCGGCAAGCAGTACGCCAAGGCGTGGATGCATTGCGGCATGATCCGTATCAATGGCGAGAAGATGTCCAAGTCGTTGAACAACTTCTTCACCATTCGCGACGTGCTCGACAAGTATCACCCGGAGGTGGTGCGCTACCTGCTGGTGTCGAGCCACTACCGCAGCTCGATCAACTACTCCGAGGACAGCCTGCGCGAAGCCAAGGGCGCGCTGGAACGCTTCTACCATGCGCTGCGCGGCTTGCCGCGCGTGGCCGCGCAAGGTGGCGAGGCGTATGTCGAGCGTTTTGCCGCGGCCATGAACGACGACTTCGGCACGCCTGAAGCCTGTGCGGTGCTGTTCGACCTGGTGCGCGAGATCAACCGCGTGCGCGAGGCCGAGCCTGAGGTGGCCGCTGGCCTGGCGGGCCGCTTGCGCGAGCTGGCCGAACTGCTGGGCGTGTTGCAGCTGGAGGCCGACGACTTCCTGCAGGCGGGCGCCGAAGGCAAGGTCGATGCGGCTGAAGTGGAGGCGTTGATCCAGGCGCGTCTGCAGGCACGTACCGACAAGAACTGGGCCGAATCGGACCGCATCCGCGACCAGCTGACCGCCATGGGCGTGGTGCTGGAAGACGGCAAGGGCACGACGACCTGGCGCCTGGCTGACTGATCGCGCTGCCCTCATCGCGGGTCGAGCCCGCTCCCACAGGTTGATCACTGTGCTCTAGATCAGTGATCAACCTGTGGGAGCGGGCTCGACCCGCGATGAGGCCCTAACTGGCCACCTTCGGCCGACACTGCAACACCAGCCGCGCCCCGCCCAATTCGCTGTCTCCTACCTCCAGCTCAAACCCATGCAGGTCGACGATCGCTGCAACGATCGAAAGCCCCAGCCCGAACCCGTTGTGCCGATGACCTTCCTCGCTGCGGTAGAACCGCTTGAGCACGGCCTCGCGCTCGTCCGCCGGAATCCCCGGCCCGCTGTCCTCCACCTCGATCAGCACGCCCTGGGCGTCTTCACGGGCTCGCATCCGCACCTGACCACCGGCCGGGGTGAACTTGATGGCATTGCCCAGCAGGTTGGCCAGGGCCTCGAACAGCAGCTCGCGGTCGCCCTTGAGCGCCGGCAACTGGTCGGGCAGCACCAGGGTCAGGCGAATTTCGCCGTCCTCGGCCAGCGGCAGGTAGAAGTCATGCAGCTCCACCAGCAGGGCACGCGGGTCCAGTTCGACGAAGCCGGCACGGCGCTGGCGGTCTTCCAGTTCGCTGATGCGCAGCAACCCGCGAAAACGCGCCATCAGGGTGTCGGTTTCGCTGATGGCCTGGTCCATCTGGTCGGCCTGGATCGAGTCGTCGCCGACCTGCTGGCGGATCCGGTACAGCTGGGCCCGCAGGCGCGTCAGCGGGGTGCGCAGGTCGTGGGCAATGTTGTCGCACACGCCTTTGACCTCATGCATCAGCCGCTCGATGCGGTCGAGCATGGCGTTGACGATGGCTGCCAGCATGTCCAGTTCGTCACGGCGTGACGACAGCGGCAGACGGTGGGTGAGGTCGCCGGCCACGATCAGCTCGGCACTGGCCTGGATCGCCCTTATGCGCTTGAGCGGGCGGCGACGCAGCAGGTACCAGCCGGCGATGCCGGGAATGATGGTCAGCGACAGCCCCCACAGCAACGCATGCAGAATGATCCGCGTGACCACGAACAGCGAACCGTTGTCGCGTACCAGCACCAGCCAGCGGCCATCGCGCACCTTGAGCGCTACGGCATCACAGCTGTCTTTTGGCATGCGCGGGTCATCGGCATCCAGGCAGCGGCTGAGCTCGTGGATCCTTCCATCCAGGCCCAGCTCGGGCGGGATCTGGCGGATCTGCCCGCCCAGTGGGTTGAACTGCGCGTCGAACAGCCCGTAGGCATCGAAGCTGCGTTCGTCGAAGGCCTGGCTGGCGATCAGGGCGTCGTCGAGCTGCTTGCCGCTCATGTGTGCGAACAGATGCTGGCGCTGCAACAGGGAATGGCGGGTGAGCTTGTTCAGGTAGCCGGACACCTCGAAGTACAGCACCCCCATGAGGATGCTGCTCCAGGCCACGAACAGAAAGCTGTACAGCGCCAGCAGGCGGCTGGTGGACGAACTCCAGCCCTTAGACGGGTTCGGCAATGGCATAGCCGGAGCCCCGCACGGTGCGAATCAGCGGGGTTTGCCCGGCGGCGTCGATCTTCTTGCGCAGACGCCCGATGTGCACGTCGATCAGGTTGGTGCCGGGGTCGAAGTGGTACCCCCAGACTTCCTCGAAGATCATCATGCGGGTGATGACCTGGCCGGCGTGGCGCATCAGGAATTCCAGCAGCTTGTACTCGGTGGGCAGCAGGTTGAGGGTCTGCTCGCCGCGCCGGGCCTCGTGGCTTATCAGGTCCAGCTCCAGGTCGGCGACCTGCAGGCGGGTCTGGGCCATCGGCACGCTGTTGCGGCGCAGCAGCACTTCCACGCGCGCCGCCATCTCGTCGGAGGCAAACGGCTTGGTCAGGTAGTCGTCACCACCGGCGCGCAGGCCGCGCACGCGTTCGTCGACATCGGAGAGGGCGCTGATCATCAGGATCGGCGTGGCGATCTTGAGGTTGCGCAGGGTGGTGACGATGGTCAGGCCGTCGACTTCGGGCAGCATGCGGTCGAGGGTGATCAGGTCATAGCCGCCGGCGATTGCCTTGGCCAGGCCTTCACGACCGTTGTCGGCCCAGTCGACCTCAAGGCCGTGGCTGGAGAGTTCGGCGACGATTTCCTGGCCGGTGACGGCATCGTCTTCGATAGTCAGTACGCGGGGCATGCTCTTACCTGGGCGGCGTGTGGAGACTCGATTGTGCCAAAGAATAGGCGGTGCCCGGGTTAAAGAAAAATTCATCTTGAAAAAGGGCTGCTGGGCAGCCAGTCACGGGTCGAGCCCGCTCCCACAGGGTTGCGATGAACCTGTGGGAGCGGGCTTGACCCGCGATGCATTCAGGCGACCTTGACGATCCAGCCCGCTGGCGCTTCGACGTCACCGCTCTGGATACCGGTCAGCTCGGCGTAGAGCTTCTGGGTCACCGGACCGACTTCGGTCTCGCTGTGGAACACGTGCAGCTTGCCGTTGTACTGGATGCCGCCGATCGGGGTGATCACCGCAGCGGTGCCGCAGGCACCGGCTTCGATGAAGCGGTCCAGCTGGTTGATCAGCACGTCGCCCTCGATCACCTTCAGGCCCAGGCGCGATTCGGCCAGTTGCATCAGCGACAGGCGGGTGATGCCCGGCAGCACCGAGGCGGATTTCGGGGTCACGAACTCGTTGTTGGCGGTGATGCCGAAGAAGTTGGCCGAACCCACTTCCTCGATCTTGCTGTGGGTCAGCGGGTCGAGGTAGATGCAGTCGGCAAAGCCGGCCTTCTTGGCCTCATAGCCTGGTTGCAAGCTGGCTGCGTAGTTGCCACCGACCTTGGCGGCGCCGGTGCCCTGGGGCGCGGCACGGTCGAAATCGGAGATCAGGAACTTGTGCGGGGTCATGCCGCCCTTGAAGTACGAGCCAACCGGGATGGCGAAGATCGAGAAGATGAACTCCGGCGCGGTGCGTACGCCGATGTTGTCACCCACGCCGATCACGAACGGACGCAGGTACAGGGCGCCCTTGCCGTGCGGCGGTACGAAGCGTTCGTTGGCCTGGACCACCTGCTTGCAGGCCTCGATGAACTGTTCGGTCGGCACCCGCGGCATCAGCAGGCGATCGCAGCTGCGCTGCATGCGCAGGGCGTTCTGGTCGGGGCGGAACAGGTTGATCGAGCCATCCTTGCAGCGGTAGGCCTTCATGCCTTCGAAGCATTGCTGGCCGTAGTGCAGCGCGGTGGAGCCTTCGCTGATGTGCAGTACGTTGTCTTCGGTCAGGGTGCCCTTGTCCCACTCGCCATCACGGAAGTAGGAAAGGTAGCGCTTGTCGGTCTTGATGTAGTCAAAGCCCAGCTTGTCCCAGTTAATGCTCTCGTTACTCATGGCACCCTCGATCGGTTGGCAAATGCCTGTATGGTCAGGCCACGCATATTGCGCAAGCAGCCACGATAATACATCCCGTGCAGATCGGAAACGGGCAGATGCCGATTGCGCCGGTGCCCGGCCGCCAGCGCTTCAGGTCCGGCGTGACGAGCGTGAGTGGTCGCGCCGCCATGGGCTTGACCGACGCAGGGCTCGTGGAGCATTGTGCGTGACATGAGTATCGACCTGTTGACCTCGACCCGCACCACCACGATCGCCATCGGCGGGCGATGGGTGGCTGTGTAAAGCGAACGCAGCAGGTCACCCAAGGCCCCGCCAGCAATGGACGGGGCCTTTTGGTTGGCGCGTCCGGCTGGCATCTTAAGGAGAGACACCATGCCCGTACGGCGCGCGTTACTGATTCTGGATATGCAGGTCGGCCTGTTCCATGGCCCCGAACAGCCCTGGCAGGGCGAGCGGATACTGGCCAACATCAACCGCCTGATCGGCACCGCACGGGCGGCACGGGCGCCGATATTCGTCGCGCGCCACACCGGCCCGCAGGGTTCGCCGATCGAGGCCGGCAGCACACCCTGGCAACTGCTCCCGGCGCTGGAGGTAGACGAGCAATACGACCGTGTGTTCGACAAGTTCCGGCCCAGTGCCTTCTGGAACACGCCGCTGCGTGAGTGGCTGCAGCAGGCGGGCGTTGAAGAACTGGTGGTGGTCGGCATGAAAACCCAGTACTGCGTCGATACCAATTGCCGCGTTGCTGCCGAGCTGGGCGTGCGCCCGGTACTGGTCAGCGACGCGCACACCTGCATGGATACCCCCGGCCTAGGCGCCGAGGCCATCGTCGCCCATCACAACCTCACCCTGGGCAGTGGTTTTGCCACCTTGTGCGTCACCGAAGCCGTGCAGTTCTGATTGCGGCATGCACAGCTGCCCCTGCAACTGCAGGTGTTGCAGGAACACCAGGTCATGGGACGCCACCAGCAGGGTCCCCTGATACTGGCAGAGCATCTGTTCCAGGGCCTGCAACGATGGCAGGTCGAGGTGGTTGCTGGGTTCGTCGAGCAACAGCAATTGCGCTGGCTGGTCGCTGTAGAGTACCGCGGCCAGCGCTGCCTTGAGCCGTTCGCCGCCACTGAGCAGGCCGCTGGGCAGGGTGATGCGGTCTGCATCCAGGCCCAGTTGCGCCAATCGGGTGCGCACGCTGCTCTGGTCGAGTTCACGGCACGCCTCGCGCACATGCTCCAGCACGCATACGCTCGGGTCGAGCAGGCTGCACTGCTGGTCCAGGTACGCCACGCTGGCGCGGGTCTCGCATTCACCCTTTCTAGGCGGCAGTTGCCCGGCCAGCACCTTGAGCAACGTGGATTTGCCGCTGCCGTTGGCGCCGGTGAGGGCAAGGCGCTGGCCGACGTACAGCACCAGGTCGAGCGCGTGCGGATGCTCGATGTGGGGTAGCTCAAGGTCACGCAGCCAGGCGATCTGGCTGCCTGGCGGCAACTGACGTGCCGGCGCGTGCAGTACCACCGGCTGCTGCGGGTCCAGGCGTTGAGCGGCTTCACGCACCTGGGTGTCCATGGCCTGGCGCGTGGCCAGGTGGTTGCGCTGCTGCCTGCCTGCGGTGGCCTCGCTGCGTTGCTGTTGACGGTCGAGCAGGATCTTCGCCTGGTTGCTGTGCTTGGCCTCGTGGCCGGCCCTGGCCTGGTGGCGTTCGAGGCGCTCGTGTTGACGCTGCAGGTCGCGGGCCTGGCGCTGGCGTTCGAGCTTCAAGCGTTCGAGATTGCGCTCGGCCAGTTCGGTGTCGCGGGCCTTGCAAGCGGTGAATGCGCTGTAGTCGCCCCCGTAGCTGTGCAGGCCCGAGGGCGACAGCTCGACGATGCGCTGCATGCTGGCGAGCAGCGTGCGGTCGTGGCTGATGACCAGCAGCCCCTTGCTCCAGCGTTCGAGCATGATCATCAGGGCGGCGCGGCTGGGGGCGTCCAGGTGGTTGGTGGGCTCGTCGAGAATCAGGTAGTCGGCGTCGCCGAGAAACGCACCCAGCAGTGCCACGCGCATGGCCTGGCCGCCGCTCAGCGTTTCGGCGGGGCGATCCCAGCGCAGCATGCCGAGCTGCTCGCGGGCCAGGTGGCTGTGCAGTTGCTCGCGTATGTTCCAGCGTTCGCCGACAGTCTCGAAGTCGCTCGCGGCGGTACTGCCAGCCTCGATGCGTTGGAGCGCTTCTATCACCTGGCGTACCTGGGCCAGGTCGGCGACCGTGGTGCGGGAGGTGATCGGCTGTTGAGCGAGGTAGTGCACGCGCCCCTGGCGCAGGCAGCGGCCATCGCTGGGCTCGAGCTGACCGGCCATCAGGCGTGCGAGTATGGATTTGCCCACGCCGTTACGCCCCACAAGGCCGGTGCGACGCTGGTCGAAACGTTCGGTGAGGTTGGAAAACAGCAGCCTGCCGTCTGGCAGTGCATAGGTGACGCTGTCCAGCGTCAGGGATGACGTGTTCGTCATGCGAACCTCCAAGGATGCCTGGTGCTTCCCCCGGTGACGGGGCTGAAGACGGGCCGTCTGAAACGACGGTGGCATCAATGGCGCATTGGACGAATACCTCGGGATGCGGGAAAAGGCCTGTAGTCTAAGGGGGGATCTGGCGCAGGTAAAGAGGGCCATCTTTTCAGCACCGCTCGCGGCTGCGCAATTCGCGATGAGCATGGACACTGCCGATTGTCCGTTTGTCTGGCTACAGCAGGTTTAACGCGGCTTGCCATACGCCTGGGTGATGCGGTCGATCACGATCGCCAGCGCAACGATGGCCAGCCCGGCCTCGACCCCCTTGCCCACGTTCAGTGTCTGGATGCCGGCCAGCACGTCCTCACCCAGGCCGCGCGCGCCGATCATCGAGGCCACCACCACCATCGACAGCGCCATCATCACCGACTGGTTCAGGCCGGCCAGGATGCTCGGCAGCGCCAACGGCAACGCCACCCGGCGCAAGCGCTGCCAGCGGTTGGCGCCCAGCCCCTGGGCGGCCTGGGTCAGCGACGGGTCCACCTGCGACAGGCCCAGTTCGGTGAGGCGTACCAGCGGCGGCAGGGCATACACCAGGGTGGCGAAGATCGCCGGCACCTTGCCCAGCCCGAACAGCATCAGCACCGGGATCAGGTACACGAAACTGGGCAGGGTCTGCATCACGTCCAGCACCGGCATCAGCAACCGGCGCGCCAGTGGCCGGCTGGCCAGCAAAATGCCGAACGGAATGCCGATCAGGAGGCACAGGCCGGTACTCACCAGCACCAGCGCGCAGGTCTGCAGCAGCTTGTCCCACAGGCCGACCACCCCGATCAGAAACAGCAGGCCGCTCAGCAGCAGCGCCCGCCGCACACTGCGCGTGGCGTGCCAGGTCAGCAGTGCCACCAGCGCCAGCAGCAACCACCACGGCGTGGCGCGCAGCAGGTTTTCCAACCCTACCAGCAGTTGCAGCAGGCCGTCCGAGACCGCCCGAAGCTGGTCGCCGTAGGCCAGCACCAGCCAGTCGACGAAGCGATTGACGCTGTCTGCGAACGAAACGTGCAGCGCCTCGGGAAAGCCCGTACTCACAGGGCCGACTCGACCCTGGTCGCCACCTCGGCGGGCAGCCAGGCCTTCCAGATGCTCGGGTTCGCCTTCAGAAAGGCCTGCGCTGCAGCGTCCGGTGCCTGGCGCTGCTCGCTCATCGTTGCCAGGGCGCTGTTGAGGGTGGCGATCGGCAGATCGACCTTGGCGAAGAATGCCACCAGCTCCGGGTATTGCTGGCGAAACGGCGCCGATACGCCGATCGACAGCCTGGCCGGCAGCGAGCGGGTGCCTTTGGGCTCGGGGTTGCTGGGGTCGGTGAGGGTGGCCCAGGCCTGGGCGTCGAATGGCGGCTCTTCAAGGCGCACCAGCTCGTAGCGGCCCATCAGCGGGGTGGGCGACCAGTAGTAGAACAGCACCGGCTTGCCACGGCGGATGGCGGAGGTGATTTCGGCGTCCAGCGCCGCGCCCGAGCCGCTGCGAAAGTTCACGTACTGCCCGTCCAGCCCGTAGGCCTTGAGCTTCTGGCTGTTGACGGTCTCGGAGGTCCAGCCGCTGGGGCTGTTGAGAAAGCGGCCCTTGTCGGGTGACTCGGGGTCCTTGAACAGTGGGGCATGGCGCTTGAGGTCCTGGACGGAACGCAAGTCCGGGGCCAGTGCCTTGAGGCCGCGCTGTTCATCGCCCTTGATCACGTAGGCGGGCACGTACCAGCCTTCGTCGGCGCCCTTGACCGTGTCCCCGATGCTGAACACCTGGCCGGCCTGCTCGGCCCTGGTCCAGGCCGGGCTGCGGCCAGCCCATTCCTCGGCGATCACCTGGATGTCGTTGCGCGCCAGCGCCACCTCCATGCTCACGGTGCTGCCGGGCAGGGTGTCGGTGGGGTAGCCGTAGCCTTTCTCGACGATAAAGCGCAGCAGTTGCGTGGTCAGGCTGCCGCTTTCCCAGGCGATGTCGCCAAAGTGGATGGGGGCCGCAGCGGGCGCCGCCAGGCTCTGGGAGGCTAGGCCCAGTGCCAGCAGGGCGCCGCCGATCAATTGTGTCAGTCGCTTCATGTCGTCTCACTTGCCGCGCCGCTTCAAGGTCAGGCAAGTGTAGTAGACCCGCGCCAGGGGTTTAGCGCAGTACCGCCAACTTGATGCTGAAGCCCACCAGGCACATGCCGGCCAGGCGTTCGAGCAGGTTCGAGACCTTGGGGTTGGCGCGCAGGCGGGCGGCCAGGTTGTGGGTCAGCAGCACGGCCACCAGGCCATACAGGAAGGTCAGCACGGCAATGGTCACCGCCATGAAGCCGAACGTCACGAAGCCCTGATGCCGGACCGGGTCGACGAACAGCGGAAAGAACGCCATGTAGAACATGATCGCCTTGGGGTTGAGCAGGGTGATCATCATGGTCTGGCGCAGGTAGTGCTTGGACTTCATCGGCCGTACCGGCGTGCTGCCGGGTTTGGCCAGGGCCATGCGCAGGCCCAGGTAGGCCAGGTACGCTGCACCCAGCCATTGCACGGTATGGAACGCTGCCGGGTAGGTGGTGAGCAGCGCTGCCACACCGGCCACGGCCAGCCACAACAGCACCTGGTCACCCAGGATGACGCCGAAGGTGGCGCCCAGGCCGCCTTTGATGCCGCCCTTGCCGGTGGCAGTGATCAGCGCGAAATTGCCCGGCCCCGGGATCGCCAGCAGCACCAGGAAGGCAATCACGAAGGCACCGTAGTCCGTTACGCCAAGCATGGGGAAACTCCGTGTTACCTATCAGGATTCGAGTGCATACGATACGCCTGCGCTGCGCCGGTGCGAACCCCGTGTTGTGCATCTGGCCCGAACAATCGCACAGCGATGTGCGCCTGCTGCCAGCCCGGCAGGTCACACCCGGGCCCGTGCAACTTCCGGTTTCTCACGTACACGCTGGGCTTTGCCCGGCTGATCCGGCCGGGCTGCGCTGTTCTACTGGGGGCTCTTTGTACCTCTGGAGCAGGCGATGCAACTTTGTTACGCAGCCAACGTGCACGGCATCTTCAACCGTGCTTTCCCTACCGAGTCGCAGCCTGTGGCTGGCGGTTGCCGGGTAGTCGTACACCGGGGCGTGCTCTATTGCGCCTACAACGCCGACGGCAACGTGGCCGAATTCGTCGCGAAAGTGAGTGGCATCGACGTATGGACGACGCCGACGGTGCTGCCACTGATGGTGACCCCGAGCAGGTCACTGGCGCTGTTTGTGTTCAAGGACAAGGTCCATGCGTTTCGAAGCGATGACCAGGGTGAATACACCCTGGCCTCCTACAACGACACGCTCATGGGGTTCGAGCCCATGACGTTGAGTCAGCCCATGCACGGCTCGCCGTCGCTGGTGGAGTTTCAAGGGCGGTTGCACGCCTTCTATCGGCACGGCCACACGAGGCAGATCGAGTGCCTGAGCAGTGAAGACCTGGAAAACTGGGGCAATGGCCCGGTGCTCAGGGCCAGGGGGGTAGCGGTGACCACCCCCGACGACCCGATCGCCATTGTCTACCAGGGCCTGATCCACCTGTTCTACAAGGATGGCGATGGTCGGACCCTGTTGGTGAAGTACGACGGCAAGCAGGCCTGGACAGAGCCACGGGTGTTCATCGAGCAGGCCTACCCGTTCATGCCGGGTGTGACGGTTCACGCGGGGCTGCTCAAACTCGCCTTCACCCGCAGCATTGCCAATGCCGACGGTCGCGCGCTCTATCAATACGCCTATGACGGCAATGCCCTCAGCCCGGCAACGGTCAGCAGCAACCTGGCCGCTACCGAGCGGGTGGGGCTGGGCGTGCTCGATGGCGAGCTGTTTGCGCTGTTCCAGAAGGCCTGACCCGGTGGAGGTGTTCCCATGCCCGTTGACCGTGTCATTGGCCTGTACATCGACAACAACCTGGTGCCCGACATGCCGGCCGTTGCGTTCGAAGAGCAGGTCGACGTGGTGTTCATGGACGCGGTGGCGCTGCTCGCCGCCGCCAGGCCCCGGGACTGCGTGCATACCCTGGTCTACCTGAACTACATCGTTTCGGCACGCCTGATACGCAGCAGCAACCATGAGGCACAGGCCGGCTATGGGGCATGCATGACCACCCTGTTGCGCCGCTGGTACAGCGACACCACGGTGTTGCAGCATCTTCAGGCCTCGCCAGGGCTGTATCGTCATGGCGTGATGATCGGGCTCTACCGTGTGCACCATGCCCTGGTCATGAATGGCCTAAGGAGCGTACAGGGGCCACACCTGCTGGATCCTGGCGACCCCTTGCGCATGCTCCAGCACGGGGTCATGGCCATCTTCGGCCCGTGGCATGCGCACATTCGCCTGCATGGGCGCATTCGTGATTACTACCACAGCCGATTGAACACTGCAGGGCCCTCGGCACAGATCGAAATAGGTCGCAGCGCGCGCACTGAGGTGCCGATACGGGTGGCCACCTGGAACCTGCAGGGCGCATCGGTCAGCACCGAGAGCAAATGGTTGACCGGGGTCCTGCCGCTGTTGCGCAGCAACGATGTGGTGGTTCTGCAGGAGGTCGGCGTTGCCCCGCATTCTGCGGTGTTCAGCCGCACCGAACGGGTGGCCGACCAGTTCGGCAGTCACCACGACATCCATGTCTACAGCTGGCAGGCCGGCACCCGCAGCCGGCCCGAGCGCTACCTGATCTACTTCCTCGATGTGCAGCGGTTGCGGGTGAACCTGGCGATCGTGATGCCTGACCCCGGCGAGTTCATGGTCAGCCAACTGGCCATCATCTCGGACGGGCAATTGCCGGTGGCGGGCCCGCCCCTTTACCGCCCGGCCATGGGGGTGCGTGTGAGGCGACGAGCGCTGGCGGGCAACACGCCGGAGCTGGCGATCTTCAACCTGCATGCCATTTCCGGCGGGGGCGTCAACGCCGCGCGCATGTTGAGGGAGATCAGCTGGCACACCGATACGCCGTTCGCGCTGCTGGGGGATTTCAACCGCGATCCGCGACCGACCACTCCCCCGGTGCCGACGCGTGGCAACTGGGTGTCGCCCGAAGACATCGCCCGTATCGAGCTGGCGGGCGGCAGTACCCACCCCAGCGTGGCGCCGAGCAACATGCTGGACTATGCGGTGACCAATGGCACCTCGCAGGTGCCGGCGCCGGGGAACGTCTCTGCGCCGGGGGCATCGGACCACCGCTCGGTGCATTACAACCTGACCTTCAACTGCTAGCGCCGGCAGGTGCCGCGGGATTTTCCCAGCGTCGCTAATTTATCCGCACGCCGCTTCGTCTCCTCCAGTAGCGCCCGTACGCCTCCCGCGCCACGAGCCTCATTCAACCAAGGAGACAGGCAATGACTTCCGTATTCGATCGCGACGATATCGTGTTCCAGGTTGTGGTCAACCACGAGGAACAGTACTCCATCTGGCCGGACTACAAGGCTATCCCCAACGGCTGGCGCACCGTCGGCAAGAGCGGTTTGAAGGCTGAGTGCCTGGCGTACATCGATGAGGTATGGACCGACATGCGCCCGCTGAGCCTGCGCCAGAAGATGGCCGAAACCGCTGCGGCGCAGTGAGGGGCGGCACGTGTCGTCACTGACCCTGTTGTGCCTGCCGTACTCGGGTGCCAGCGCCATGGTCTTCAGCCGCTGGCGGCGCAAGGTGCCCGCCTGGTTGAACGTGCGCCCGGTGGAGCTGCCAGGGCGGGGTGCACGCCTTGGCGAGCCGTTGTACACCGACATGCAGGCCCTGGCCCGGCAACTGGCCGCCGAACAGAGCCTTGTCGCCCACCAGCCCTACGCGGTGCTGGGGCACAGCCTGGGGGCGCTGCTGGCGTTCGAGCTGGTGCACGAGCTGCAGGCGCTGGGCTGCCCGCCGCCGGTGGCATTGTTTGCCAGCGGTACGGCGGCGCCGACCCGTCGAGAAGGCTACGACGATGAAAGCTGGCGCGAACCCAAGAGCGACCCGCAACTGATCGAAGAGTTGCGCACCCTGGGCGGTACTTCGGAGGAAGTGCTGGGCAACGAGGAACTGATGAGCCTGACCCTGCCGGTGTTGCGCGCAGACTTTCTGTTGTGCGGACGCTACGCCTATCGGCAGCGCCCGGCACTGCGTTGCCCGCTGCATGTGCTCGGGGGCGAGGAGGATCGCGCGACCCAGGAACAGTTGCTGGCCTGGCGTCAGGAGAGCCAGGGTGATTTCTCGCTGGCGCTCTTCCCCGGCGGGCACTTCTTCATCCATGAGCATGAAGAGCAGGTGCTGGGCGTGCTCAGCCAGGCCCTGGAGCCGCACCGCCTGACCGCATGAGCCTCGCGTGGTAGCATCCGACCGGGCCCGGGCAGCCATCGCGCTGCCCGGGTTTCTGTCCGCAAGCCGCCTGGCGGTGACACCCATCGCCCCGGCGCCCGCCATGGAGCGCACGCAATGCTGATCGACCCTACCCAGGCCACGCTGCTGGTCATCGACGTTCAGGAAAAACTCATCGGCGCGGTCAGCGACCCTGCCGGCACGCTGGCCCGCACCCGCTGGTTGCTGGCGGCGACGGCCGAACTGGGGTTGCCCACGGTGATTTCCGAACAATATCCCAAGGGCCTCGGGCACACCGTCGGTGCGCTGCTCGAGGCGGCGCCCGCTGCCGAGGTGGTGGAAAAGGTGCACTTTTCCTGCGTGGCTGCCGACTGCCTGCCCGCCAGCCTGCTGGCCCGCCACCAGGTGATTGTGTGCGGCATGGAAACCCACGTGTGCGTGCTGCAGACAGTGCTCGGCCTGCTGGCGCTGGGCAGGCAGGTGTTCGTGGTGGAGGACGCCTGCGACAGCCGCAGCCTGCCCAGCAAGAGCGCCGGCCTGCAGCGCATGCGTGATGCCGGCGCGCAGATCGTGACCCGCGAGATGGTGGTGTTCGAGCTGCTGGGCAGCGCCGGCCACGAGAAATTTCGCCACATCAGCAAGACCTTCCTGGTTGGCGAGCAACCTTGAGGGTGGGCGGATCATGTTGTTCGTGGTGATGCTGGGGGGCAAACACCCCCGGGCCCGCATCGAAGTGCACGATGTGGTGTTCGTGGTGGCCCCGACCCTCGAAGCGGCCTACCCGCAATTGCGCGAGCAATGGTTCGGCAGCGCCAGGGGCGTGCATATCGATTCCTGGCTGGAGGTCGACGGGGTCGACGGCTACAAGCTGCACTGGTCGGACATGCAGCCGGCTGCCGGCGAGCCACGTCTGTATTTCATCAACCTGGGCGGCTATGAGCCCGGTGCGTTCGGCGAGGCGCACCAGTACCTGTTGGTGGTGGCCACCAGCAAGGCCCAGGCCAAGGCCATCGGCAGGCAACGCATGGCACGTCACTGGAGCCAGGCGCACACCGATGCAGTGATGGACGTGGATGACTGTATCGCCATCGACCAGCTCGGTGGCCGATACGTGCGCCTGATTGCAGGCGAGCATGCCCCGCTGGTGCAGCGCAGCGACTACATCGTGCTGGGCTGATGGGCGAGCTTGATGGCTATTTGCCGTTAGCCTGGATTACAGTACGCGCTTCATTTTCTGCCCTTACAGGATGTTCCGATGCGTTCACGTGCACTGTCTGGCTTCTGCTGCGCACTCACCCTCAGCGCTCTGCCGAATCTGGCCCTGGCCCAGGCCACGGTGGCCCAGGTGTTCAATGGCGAGATGCTGGGCACCAACCTGCGTTTCTTCGAGTCGGTAGCCGGTGTTGCGCGTACCTCGTTCGGCGACACCCATACTTACAAGGTGCAAGGCTGCGAAATCACCGCCACGGCCGGCGGCGGCACGGTCAGCGAGCTGCGCATGGAGCTCTCGCCCACCTGCAAGGCAGACCTGAGCACGTTCATCGGCGACTTTGCGCCGCCGCCCGCGCAGCCCCTGACGTTTGGTGCAATGGCCAGGTCTTCGGGAGGCGGGCTGGAGTTCTACGCCAGTTGCCTGAGCATGTGCGGCAATGCCGCCGACCCGTCGGTGTACGCGCTCTGGCAAGGACCGCGGGCAGTGGGGTTTACCGAAGTGCTGCTGGAGGTGGTGCTGGTGGATGATGAGGCCAGCGCGGCGGCCGGTCACTGGAGCGAGGCCATGCAGAAGGCCAAGGGTGACGACTTTGTGGTGGACACCCGCTTCAACTGCGAGCGCACCTTCGATGAAGTTGCGCAGGCCAGCTTCGACAAGGTCAAGGTCAATGCGGTCACCATCGGCACCGAGTTGACCAAGCCGGGCTGCTGACGGTTTGCACGGGCCGGCCCCGGCTGTGTACTGTGGGGCCCTCGACCGATAGCCGGGGGCTGTATGCCTTTACGCGGATGGATGGTGCTGGCCACGCTGGCGCTGCTGTTGCAGGGGTGCGCCGGCCAGCGTGGAGCGCAACAGGCCACGCCGGCCCAGGTGCGCGCCACGGTGGTTGCACTGATGCCAGCCGCCACTGGCGACCGTGAAGGGTGGGCGGCGGACATTCAGACGGCGTTTGCCGCACAGAAGCTCGACCCCAGCCGCAGCAACCTGTGCGCGGTGCTGGCGGTGACCGAGCAGGAGTCGACCTACCAGACCGACCCGCAGGTGCCCGGCCTGGGGCGCATTGCCCGCGTCGAGATCGACCGGCGTGCGGCGCGTCTGCATGTACCGCAGCGGCTGGTGGAGGCCGCGCTGCAAACCCACTCGCCCGATGGCAGAACCTACAGCCAGCGACTGGCGGCGGTGCGCAGCGAGAAGCAGCTGAGTGCACTGTTCGACGACCTGATCGGTTCGCTGCCGCTTGGGCGTACCTTGCTCGGCGACCTGAACCCGGTGCGCACTGGGGGGCCGATGCAGGTCAGCATCGCGTTCGCCGAACGCCACGCCCAGGACTACCCCTATGCCTACAGCGGCACCCTGCGCCAGGAAGTGTTCACTCGGCGCGGCGGGCTGTATTTCGGCATCGCCCATCTGCTGGGTTACCCAGCCAGCTACGAGCAGCCGCTGTATCGGTTTGCCGACTTCAATGCAGGCTGGTACGCAAGCCGCAACGCGGCGTTCCAGCATGCGGTCAGCCAGGCGTCGGGCGTGGAACTGGCGCTGGATGGCGACCTGATCGCGCCAGGGGCGATTTTTCCGGGTGCCACCGAACAGGCGGTACGGCGCCTGGGTGACAGGCTCGGCCTGCGCAACCCGACCATTCGCAGTCAGCTGGAGGAGGGGGACAGCCTGGCATTCGAGCGCACGCGGCTGTATCAGCGGGTGTATGCACTGGCCGAGGCGGCTGCGGGCAAGCCGTTGCCGCGGGCGCAGTTGCCAGGCATCGAACTCAAGAGCCCCAAGATCACCCGAAAGCTGACCACGGCATGGTTTGCCAAACGGGTGGATGAGCGCTATCGGCGCTGCATGCAGCGCTGATAGCACGGGGCAGGCTCAGGCGCTGGCCAGGGTCGCGCTGGCGCGGGCGTTGCTGGCGCGCTGGCCCAGGCTCTGGTACAGCGACTGGCCGATCTCGGCTGCGCGCACCGGCAGTACCGACAGCAGGGTATCGCTCAGGCCGTGTGACGCTTCGCAGAAGCCCTGCAGGTAGACCGCCGCGTTGAGCTCCGGGCTGGCCAGCACGCGATAGTCGCGGTCCACTTCGAAGTCCTTGAGGTGCTGTTGCAGTGGCGCCAGCAGCTCGCGATGGGAGCGGCGCTCATAGCCGGTGGCAAGAATCACCGCGTCGTACACGTGGGTCTGCTGAATGCCGGTGGCCAGGTCGCGCAGGGTCAGCTCGATGCCCTTGTCGGTGCTGACGGCGGCCTCGATGTTGCGTCGGCACAGAACGGCGTGACGGTACTGATGGGCGACTTTCTGACGGTAGAGCATGCCGTAGATGCGTTCGATCAGGTCGATGTCCACTACCGAGTAGTTGGTGTTGTGGTACTCGGAGATCAGCTTGGCACGCTCGGCCTGGGGTTGGTTGAACACCAGGTCGGTGTAGTCGGGGGTGAAGACCTCGTTGACGAACGGGCTGTCATCGGCCGGCTTGAGTGCCGAGCCACGCAGGATCATGTCGGCCTTGACCGACGGGTAGCTGTCGTTCAGGTCGATCAGGGCCTCGGCGGCGCTTTGCCCCGAGCCGATGATCGCGATACGCATGGGCTTGCCCTGGGTGCACGGCAGTTGTTCCAGGCTGTTCAGGTACTGGGAGTGGTGGAACACGCGCGGATCGTCCTTGAAGGGCGCGAATACCGGCGGGATCTTCGGCGTGCCCCCACTGCCCACCACCACCGAGCGTGCCCGGCGCAGGCGTTCATGGCCCTGGGCGCTGCGGGAGATCACGCGCAGGTGGTCGATACGCCCGTCCAGCAGTTCAGGTTCCACGCGCAGGATCTCCTCGCCATACACCGCCTGGGTGGCGAAGTGCTCGGCGGCCCAGCGCAGGTAGTCGTTGTACTCCAGGCGGCAGGGGTAGAAGGTGCCCAGGTTGATGAAGTCGGCCAGGCGCTTCTTCTGGTGCAGGTAGTTGACGAAGCTGTAGGGGCTGGTGGGGTTGCGCAGGGACACCAGGTCCTTGAGGAAGGAAATCTGCAGTTCGCTCTGGGTGGCCAGGGTGTTGCCGTGCCAGCGGTAGTCGCTCTGCTTGTCGATGAACAGCGCATCGAGGGCATGGCCGTTGGTCTGGGCGAGTTCTTCCAGGGCGATGGCCAGGGCCAGGTTGGAGGGGCCGAAGCCGACGCCGATCAGGTCGTGGATTGTTTCGGATGTTGAGGGCTGGTTCATGGGTGCGGCTCCCGTGTGTGGTCGAGGTGGGGCGCCAGTTTTTTGCGCCCCTGATCCTGCTCAGGTACTCCGATAGAACGAGCTGTGAGGCTTGGAATTTACCGCTGACCCTGCTTCAGGGAGCCCTGCCGCCCGGCGGCAGGGCTGGAAACGGGCTCTGTCAGAGGTATTGGGTCAGCAGGGCCATGGCCCGATCGATCTGCTGTTCGTCGTTGAGCAGGCCGGGTGCGAAGCGGATCACCGGCCCGGCATCGCGGGAGACGGCATCGACCATCACGCGGTTGCGTACCAGATGGGCGGCCACGGCGCGGGCGTCGTGGTCCTTGATGCGCAGGAAAGTAAACCCGGCGGAGTACTCGGTGCTCAACGGTGTCACCAGCTCGATCGCCTTGTGTTCGAGCAGGCGCTGTTTGAGCGCGGTGTTGAGCTGGTGGATGCGTGCCTGCACCTGCGCCTTGCCCAGTTGCAGGTGCAGTTCGAAGGCCTTGCCCAGTGCCCATCGATGCTCGAAGGCGTGGTAGCCCCCGGGGGTCATGATGGTGGCGAAGTCCTCATCCTCGGAGAAGGTCGCGAAGGTGGGCACCAGATGCTGCATTTTTTCCGAGGCGGCGCAGATGATTCCCGTACCCCGCGGACCGAACATCCACTTGTGGGTGCCAGCGATGAAATAGTCGCAGTTGAAGTCGTCGAAGTGCTGGTTGTCCACGCCGAACCCGTGCACGCCGTCGATCACATACAGGATGCGGTCCTGCTCGCTGCGTTCGCGATTGTGGCGGCGCACCAGAGCGCCGATCTCGCCCACCGGCAACTTGACCCCGCTGCCCGAGTGCACCCAGGTCATGCCGAGCACGCGGGTGTTGGGGCGGATATTCTGGTCGATTGTGCTCAGCACCTGGTCGGTGGACACCTGCCAGGGCTGCTCGAACAGGCGCAGTTTGCGCACGGACGTGCCCTGGCGCTGGTGGCGGAAGGCCAGGCATTTATGCGTGGAGTAATGCTCGTGCTCGGTGGTCAGGATCTCTTGCCCGGGGCCCACCTGCAAGCCACCGTAGATCATGCCCAGCCCTTCGGTGGTACTGCCGGTAAGGGCGATCTGGCGGGGCTTGACCTCCAGATAACGGGCCGCCCAGTTGCGCACTTCGCCTTCACGCTTCCACTCGTTCTGGCTTTCCCAGTCCATCTGCTCGGCGGGATTGAGATCGACTTCGGCACGAAACCGATCGATGGCCTCCTGTACCGGCCTGGGGTGGGCGGTGACCAGGAAGTTGGCGAAGTGGGCCACATTCGGGTCCAGCGGGAACAGTTGACGCAGGTTTCGCCATTTGTCCGGGCCGTTTAGCTGCGCGGTAGGGGCCGCCTGGGCGGCAGGCAGCAGGCTGGTGCCTAGCGGCAGGCTGGCGGCAAGTACCCCGGCCTGCTTGAGGAATGTACGACGGTCGGTCATGTCGGCGCTCGATAAGGGTCAGGGGGCTAGCGTGGCAACGGGTTGTGCGGCTTTCTGCACCTGGGCCCACACGCGCAGGAAGTTGCCACCCCACAGCTTGGCGATGTCTGCTTCGGAGTAGCCGCGGCTGAGCAGTTCGGCAGTCACGTTGCGGGTTTCGCTGGCGTCCTTCCAGCCGTCCAGGCCGCCACCGTCGTTAAAGTCCGAGCTGATGCCCACATGGTCGATGCCGATCTTCTTCACGACGTAGTCGATTGCATCGCCGAAATCCTTGAGGGTGGCCTTGGGCTCCTCATCGATGATGCCGTAGAGGTTGCCGGCATACTCGCCAAAGCGCGCCTCGGGCCAGATCGCAATCACCGCATCGCCCGGCATCAGCGCATTGGCCAGCCCCTGCAGGGGCTGCAGGTCGAAGCGGGCGCGCAGAGCCTCGAGTTTGTCCAGGGTCGGTTTGCTAAGGGGCTTGAGATAGGTGCCGAAGCCGACGACCTGGACCACGCCGTCGCTGTCCCTGATCAGTTTCAGTTCCTTGTCGCTGAGGTTACGCGGGATATCTACCAACGCCCGTGGCGCCGAGTGCGAGGCCACGATCGGGGTGCGGCTCAGGCGAGCCACGTCCTCCAGGGCCAGGGTCGACATCTGCGAGACATCGATGATCACCCCCAGATCGTTCAGGCGCTTGACCGCCTGCTTGCCGATTGGCGACAGCCCGCCCAGGGCGTCAGCGGTGTCGTTGAAGAACGGCAGCGGCCGCGAGGAGTCCGCCCAGTCATTGTTGCCGGTGTAGCTGAAGCCGAACATGCGCATGCCACGGGCCGCCCACAGGTCGAGCTGGGACAGGTCGTTTCCCAGTGGGTAGGCGTTGAGCATGCTGATGAAGATGGCGAACCTGCCCTCGCCATGCAGGCGGCGCATGTCGTCGGGGGTGTAGGCGATGCCGATCTGGTTGGGGAAGTCGCGCACCATGGCGCTGATGATCTTGTAGCGCACCTCCTGTTGGTGGCGGGCCTCGTCGACAAATCCCGGAGTGGGGCGGTGGGGCGCATTCGGGCCGTTCCACAGTTCGGGCCAGCCGAAGATCGTCAGCGCCGCGCCGGATAGTCGCCCCTGGCCGGCCTTGACCAGATCGAGCTGGCCGCCGCTGTTCTTGTCCACCTCGTGGCCAGCGGTGCCCATGTCCAGCGGTACGGTGACGTGGCTATCGAAGGACAGCATGTGCTCGTGCAGGGCATTGGCCTGCTCGACGATCTCGCGGGGGTAGGCAGGCCCTTGCTTCCAGTACAGGTAGCCAGCGGCGGCTGCGCCCACGACTGCTGCCAGGGCAAGCGGCAGGCCGATGTACAGGGCTTTTCGGGAACGGGTTCTGGTCATTGCCATCTCGGTCGCAGTACTGATCGGTCCGACGGCCTGGCTGTGTCAGGCGAAGGTCGGGTGTCAGGGGAAGGACGATTGATGGAGGGCTAAATTTACAACCTCCGGCGCGCGCTCGGAGTTGTGGCTTCACGACCTTGGCGAGTGAGGTGTCTGCCGTGCGCTAGGCACGGCAGTGTGTGCGATCAGTCGACCGCAGGGCGGTTCTGGCTGCGTTCGGCCTTGTAGCGGATCGCGACGGCCGGGGCGGGTTTGGCGTCGCCGGTTTCCAGCCATTGGCGCATGCGGCTGGCATCGGCGAAATGGGTGTACTTGCCGAAGGCGTCGAGTATCACCATGGCCACCGGGCGATTGTCCATCCGCGTCAGCAGCACCAGGCAATGGCCGGCCTCGTTGGTGAAGCCGGTCTTGGTCAGCTTGATGTCCCAGTTGCTCTTGTTGACCAGGTGGTCGGTGTTGCGAAAGCCCAGGGTGTAGTTGGGTTTCTTGAAGGCCACGGTCTTTTCGCGGGTGGTGCTAAGCTCGCTCAGCAGCGGGTAGCTGCGCGCGGCCAGCAGCAGCTTGCTCAGGTCGCGAGCGGTGGACACGTTGCTGGTCGACAGGCCGGTGGGTTCCACATAGCGGGTATGGCTCATGCCCAGGGCCTTGGCCTTGGCGTTCATGGCCTTGATGAAGGCGGTGTAGCCACCGGGGTAGTGGTGCGCAAGGGTCGCGGCGGCCCGGTTTTCCGAGGACATCAGGGTAATCAGCAGGGTGTCGCGACGGTTCAGCTCGCTACCCAGACGAACCCGCGAGTACACGCCCTTCATTTCCTTGGTCTGGGCGATGGTGATGGTCAGGGGTTCGTCCATGGCCTGCTTGGCATCGAGCACCACCATCGCGGTCATCAGTTTGGTGACCGAGGCGATCGGCACCACACGGTCCGGGTTGCTCGCATAGAGCACCTTGTTGGTCTGCAGGTCGATCAGCAGTGCACTGCCCGAGGCCAGGTGCAGCTTGGCAGGGTCGCGCTGGACCTGGGGGGCCGGTTGGGCAACAGCGTTCGACGTGACGCTGGCAGTGCCAGTGAGCATCAGCAGCAGGCTGAGAATAGACAGGGAGGTTTTCACGTTGGTGCTCACTAAATGTAGGTATGTCGTTGGCTGTGCACGGGTTTTTTATTACAAGCCGTTACATTCTAGGAGTATGGTCGAGTCTGTGTCGATTGCCCCGTAAACATTGGGCGAACTATGAAATTTATTTAACCCTGGGCTTCGTTTGCAGCGGCTGGATCGGCGTGCCGAACCAGCCGAGCGGGACCTTAGCGGGACTTGAGGTAGCCGGCGGTGACGGCCTTGAGCAGCTCGTGACCTGCCTCGGCCGCCTTGGCGGGCGTCTGCGGCAGCTTGTACTGGCCGCTGAGGATGATCGCCAGGGTCATCTGCTGCGCGGCGGCAAGGGGGTGTTGGGCTGGGTCGAGCGGGGCTGGAAATCCTTTTTCAGCGGTCATGCGAACTCCTGGGTTCAGGCTGTGAGGGTATGCCAGCCTAGGCCTGAACGGCGATCAAGCCAATGCGGGCGGTTTCCCCGACAGCCTGCGCCCTGCCCGCAGGCAGGGCGCTGGGCCGGTGCTACCAGCGGGGCGGTCCGTAGTACACCGGTGGCGGGCCGTAGTAGCGCTCGCGATAATACGGCGGCGGCACCGGTACGTAGCGCTCCACTACCGGATACGGCGGGTACGGCTGGTAGTACACCGGCGGCGGCGGGGCCTGGACATACACCGGCGGGGGACCGTAGTAGGCCGGCTGGCGCTCGACGTAGACGGTACGGTCGTGATTGCCGGACACCACCGCACCCACCACGGCACCGACGACGGCCGCGCCAAGCACCGGGCCGGCACCGCCGTGCCAGCCGCCGCCACCACCGTGGGCGGCCGCTTGCCCGCAGACGGCCAGGGCGCCAACCAGCAGGGCGATTCTCGGGATGTGACGGTTCATGAAGACTCCTCGGTTTGCAGCCCCGGCGCTGGTGCTGTCGAGACACCCAAGACGTGGCGCGGGGATACCCATAAGACCGCAGCCCCCGGAAAAATGGCACGGGCGTTGAGTAAAGGTTGTGTAAGCCCCGATCAACGGCTCGGTGGGCAGTGAGTGCATACTGGTGCCCCAGCCGTTTTCAGGAGCCAATCGATGACCCCCAGCAAAGACACCGTTTTGTGCATGTCCCTGGCCGGGCGCCCGGGTACATTCGGCGTGCGCTTTCATAACCATCTGTACCAGCAGCTGGGGCTGGATTACTACTACAAGGCCATGACCACCACCGACCTGCCGGCCGCCGTGGCCGGCATTCGCGCGCTGGGTGTGCGTGGGTGCGGTGTGTCGATGCCGTTCAAGGAGGCCTGCATCGCGTTGCTCGATGAACTGGACCCCTCGGCGGCGGCCATCGATTCGGTGAACACGCTGGTCAACACCCAGGGGCATCTCAAGGGCTTCAACACCGACTACCTGGCGGTGCGTCAACTGATCCACCAGCATCGCCTGGACCCTGCATGGAGCGTGGCGCTGCGCGGCAGCGGCGGCATGGCCAAGGCGGTGGCGTGCGCGCTGCGCGATGCCGGTTTCAGCGACGGCACGATCGTTGCGCGCAATCGCGAGGCCGGCGAGCGGCTGGCCCGCACCTGTGGCTATCGCTGGCAGGCCGAGCCACACGGTGTGCGGGCCCGGTTGCTGGTGAACGTGACGCCGATCGGCATGGCGGGCGGGGCCGAGGCGCAGCAACTGGCCTTCGAGCACGAGCAGATCGAGGCGGCGCAGGCGGTGTTCGACGTGGTGGCGATGCCGGCGCAGACGCCCTTGATCGTGGCCGCCCAGGCTGCTGGCAAACCAGTGGTTACCGGGCTGGAGGTGATTGCGCTGCAGGCGCTGGAGCAGTTCGTGCTGTATACCGGGGTGCGCCCCGATTCACGGCAGATCGCCGAAGCGGTGGCGTTTGCGCGGGGCGATTGAGCCCTGCAGGCAGGTTCGCGCCAGGCAGTGAGCGGGAGCGACTGAACGCGCTCCCGCAACGTGTTGCTCGACCCTGTGCCGAGCTGGCTACTCCAGCTGCGCCAGGCGTTCTTCCAGCGCCGCGATACGCGCCTCCAGTGCCTCGATGCGCTCGGCCGACACGCCGCCGACAGGGCGTTCCGCGCCTTGCTGGCGTGCCGCCAGAATCGCTTCGATGTCGGCCGGGTCGCCGAAGGCATGGGTGTAGCGGTCTTCGCGCTGGCCGGGCTGGCGCGGCAGGTGCAGGGCAAAGCCCCGGGCTACCAGGCGCTCCAGCTGATGCAGCACCTGTTCGGCATCCTCGAATTCATGCATGCGGTTGCTGCGCGTCAGCAGCTCGCTGACCGTCTGCGGCCCGCGCAGGAACATCAGCCCCAGCAGCACCTGTTGCGCCGGTACCAGCTCCAGCGCCTTGTCGACGCGGTGCTCCCAGCGGTCGGCCCGGCTGCCCATCTGCAGGCGCGCCAGGCCCTGGCTTTCGAGGGCACGCAGGCTCTGGCCGACCTGGCCCTGGGTCAGGTTCATCACCGGCTCGCGGCTGGTCTTCTGGTTGCAGGCCAGCACCACGGCATTGAGGGTGAGGGGGTAGGTTTCGGGGCTGGTGGCCTGCTTTTCGATCAAGGCGCCGAGGATACGGATTTGCGTGCTGTCGAGGCGCTGCTCGTCAACGGGGGTGTCCAACTCAGTGCTCATCGCGCGTTCCCTATGCTGTGGAAGGCAACTAGCCTAATCCTTGCAGAATAAAAGACAAGCCGCCGGGCGCCGCCAAGCGTGTCTATAATCGGCCACGCTCAATCCATCACCCAGCGAGACTGTCATGACCATTTCCCTGTACGCCGCCTCTGTTCCCGTTTTCAAGCAGATGCTCAATGCCCTGAGCGATGTGCTGGGCAAGGCCCAGGCGCACGCCGAGGCGAAGAATATCGACGCCAATGTCTTCCTGCAGGCGCGCCTGTACCCCGACATGTTCCCGCTGGTTCGCCAGGTGCAGATTGCCGTGGACTTCGCCAAGGGGGTTTCGGCCCGCCTGGCCGAGGTCGAACTGCCCAAGTACGACGACACTGAAACCACCTTTGCCGAGCTGCAGGCGCTGATCGCCAAGGTGTTGGCCTTCGTCGAGCAGATCGAAGCGAAGCAGATCGACGGCAAGGAAGGCATCGAGATCATCACCCGTCCGGGTACGCCGAAAGAAAAACGCTTTACCGGCCAGAGCTACCTGCTGACCTACGGCCTGCCGCAGTTCTTCTTCCACGTGACCACGGCCTACGCCATCCTGCGCCACAATGGCGTGGAAATCGGCAAGCGCGACTACATGGGCGCGTTCTGATTACCCAGGCATGAAAAAAGCCCGGCAAGGTCAACGCCTTGCCGGGCTTTTTCATGCCTGCCAGGATCAGCTCGCCTGGCGTTCCTCGGCCTCGCACGCGGCGGCCGTGAACAGCACGTCGGTGGACGAATTGAGCGCCGTTTCGGCCGAGTCCTGCAGGATGCCGATGATGAAGCCTACCGCCACCACCTGCATGGCCACCTCGCTGGGAATGCCGAACAGGCCGCACGCCAGCGGAATCAGCAGCAGCGAGCCGCCCGCCACCCCCGAGGCGCCGCATGCGCACACGGCGGCGACCACGCTGAGCAGGATGGCCGTGGGCAGGTCGACGCTGATGCCCAGGGTATGCACCGCCGCCAGGGTCAGCACGGTGATGGTGATGGCCGCGCCGGCCATGTTGATGGTCGCACCCAGCGGGATCGACACCGAGTAGGTGTCTTCATGCAGCCCGAGCTTTTCGCTCAGGGCCAGGTTGACCGGAATGTTGGCGGCCGAGCTGCGGGTGAAGAACGCGGTGATGCCGCTTTCGCGCAGGCACAGCAGCGTCAGCGGGAATGGGTTGCGACGGATTTTCCAGTACACGATCAGCGGGTTCATCACCAGCGCCACGAACAGCATGCAGCCGATCAGCACCGCCAGCAGGTGCAGGTAGCCCAGCAGGGCCCCCAGGCCGGATTCGGCCAGGGTCGCCGCCACCAGGCCGAAGATCCCCAGAGGCGCGAAACGGATGACCATGCGCACGATCAGCGTTACGCCCTTGGACAGGTCGTCGACCACGGTGCGGGTGGTTTCACCGGCATGTCGGATAGCCACGCCCAGGGCGATCGCCCAGGCCAGGATACCGATGAAGTTGGCCTCCATCAGCGCGGTCACCGGGTTGGCCACCACGCTCAGCAGCAGGCCTTGCAGCACTTCGCTGATGCCACCAGGCGGGCTCATCGCCACATCATGAGTGGCCAGCACCAGTTGGGAGGGGAACAGCATGCTGGCGACCACCGCCACTACCGCTGCGGAAAAGGTGCCGAAAAGATAGAGCACCAGAATAGGACGGATATGGGTTTCCTGGCCGTGCCTGTGGTTGGCGATGGAAGCCATCACCAGGATGAACACCAGAATGGGTGCCACCGCCTTGAGTGCACTGACAAATACCTTGCCGATAAATGCCAGGTTCAGCGCGGCGGCTGGCCAGAGCAGCGCCACGGCAATGCCGGCCACCAGGCCGATCACGATCTGCAGTACCAGACTGGTACGGTTCAACAGGTTCAGAAGTGGGGTCATGACAGGTGTTTCTCGTTCTTGTGCAAGGTCCGGGAGGCCCGGATAGCGTAGCAAAGGCATGCCGCGGGCAAGCCCTGCGGCGAAAGGGGCGGGACTTTAGCACAGCACGCGGGCCCTGACCGCAGCACACTGCCTGGCGGTAGGTGGGGCGTGTTGTCGCGATGCGTCGGCGCGTCCTTCTATCGACGGTTCGGGCCGTGGAATGTTTAGGCCCGGGATGTGATGTCGGTGCCGTGTGTCTCTCAGGGCGCAGGCCAGTTGAACAGCTCGCGGCGGGCACCTTCGGTGATCGCGACGATGCCCGGGTGCTTGACCTTGCGCTCTACCGAAATGGCATAGAACGACTCGGTGACGGCATCGGTCTGGCCGATCAACTCCACCCCGTACTGGCGGCAGACCTCGTCGGCGATCACGCTGGGGGCGATGAAGATGCCGCTGCCCGACTGCCCGAATGCCTGCATCAGCGCACTGTCATCGAACTCGCCGACGATGCGCGGCTGCAACTGTTGCTCGGCGAACCAGCGCAGCAGCCGGCTGCGCACCACCGTCTCCTGGCCGGGAATGAGCATCGGTGCATGCTGCAGGCCGACAGGAAAGGGCGCCGGATGCAGGGCAGCCAGTGCCGGGGTGGCGAAGAAACTGATGCCGCACTCCCCGAGCTTCTGGCTGTAGCCCTTGATGTCCAGATGGCTGGGCATCGGGCTGTCGGAGATCACCATGTCCAGGCGCTGTACTGCCAAATCTGCCAGCAGGCGTTCGAGCTTGTCCTCGCGGCAGGTCAGGCGCAGCGGGTCGGGCAGCTCCATGGTCGGCGCCAGCAGCCGGTACACGATCGACTTGGGCACCACGTCGGCCACCCCCACGCGAAACAGAATCTGCTGCTCATCGGGCTGGGCGCGCAGCACTGCTTCCAGTTCGCCGCCAATCTGGAACATCTGCTCGGCGTAGGACAGGGCCTGGCGCCCGGTCTCGGTCAGTTCGAGCTGGCGTCCCACACGGCGAAACAATTCGATACCGTAGCTATGCTCAAGCAGGCTGATCTGCCCGCTGATGGTCTGCGGGGTGAGATTGAGCTGCTCGCCGGCACGCACGATGCTGCCGGTCTTGGCCACGACCCAGAAGTAATGCAGTTGTCGGTAGTTGAGCATGTGCATCTCCGATTCGTAAAAACCGAAGTATAACTGCTGAAAATACGAATTTTCCGGATGTTTCAGTCTCTTTAGAATGCGTCGCTATCAAGGCAAGACCTTCAGAGAGGAACCCATGCTGTATTTCAAATCGATTGGCACACCCCTGGTGATGGCGCTGGCGCTGCTGGCCATGAGCGGTTGCGAGCAGGCGGAAAAATCTGCCCAGCAGATGCTCAACCAGGCTGCCCAGTCGGCCAAGGAAGCGATCGACAAGACCAACGATGCCGCCCAGCAGGCGCTCAGCGACGCGACCGGTTCGCCCCTGGCGAAAAAGCCCGATGAGGCCCAGGACAAACCCGAGCGCGACGACAGCGCCCGGGAAATCTGATTTTTTACCCACACTGATTCAGGATTGATTCATGGAATACCTGTTGGAACTTGCTGCAAGCCCGACCGCCTGGGTGGCCCTGGCTACCCTGGTGGCCATGGAGATCGTGCTGGGCATCGACAACCTGATCTTCATCTCGATTCTCACCAACAAGCTGCCTGAGCAGTTCCGCTCCAAGGCACGGCGCATCGGTATCAGCATGGCGCTGGTGATGCGCCTGGGCCTGCTCAGCACCGTGGCGTGGATCGTGCAGCTTACCGAGCCGGTGGTGGACGTGTTCGGCCATGCCTTCTCGTGGAAGGACATGATCCTGATCGCCGGTGGCCTGTTCCTGCTGTGGAAGGCGACGTCCGAGATTCACCACAGCGTCGACCCGCGTGCCAAGGAAGAGACCAAGGCGTCGTCTACCGTGACCCTGGGCTTTGCCGCGGCGATCGGGCAGATCCTGGTACTGGACATCGTGTTCTCGATCGACAGCATCATCACGGCCGTGGGCATGACCGAGCACTTGCCGATCATGATCATCGCGGTGATCAGTGCGGTGATCGTGATGCTGGTGGCCGCCGACCCGCTGGCCCGGTTCATCAACGACAACCCTACCGTGGTGATGCTGGCCCTGGGCTTCCTGATCATGATCGGCATGACCCTGATCGCCGAAGGCTTCGGTGCCCATGTGCCCAAGGGTTATGTGTATGCGGCGATGGCGTTCTCCACCGCGATCGAGGTGCTCAACATCATGTCGCGCCGGGCTCGCGAGCGGCGCGAGGCGCTGCAAGCGAAACCTGACTGACCGCTTCGCCAGCGACGTCGGCTCTGCAGGACGCACCTGCAGACGCCGGCGTTGTCGGCGAAGGTGGTTATGCAGTGTCGCGTCAGTGCGCGTTGGCGTGGCGGCGAGCGTGCCGCTGTGCCTCGGATGCAGCCCTGGTCGGCTGCGGATGGTGCAGATGGTGGCGGCGCGCGATGCGCAACACCCCCCAGAGCATGGCTGCGGCTACCACCAGCCACGTGCCTATCAACAGAAAGATTCCCATCGTCAGACTCATTGCGTGCCTCCTTCGACTGGGCAAGCTGCACTCGCCATTCGGACACAAGCTCAGTCTAGCCCATCGTCTGTGACAGACGGTTGACCAGTGGTCCAGCGCCTTGGTTCAGTTCGCTCTAAGCGTGCCGCGGGCTATACCGCAGGCCTGCGCCAGCCTATGATCGCAAGCCAGGGCCGGGCGTCGTCTGCCCGGCATCAGCACAAGCGAGTGTCCATGTTGCCCACCGCCCCCAAACGTCGCGTGTCCCACCGTCTGCTGCTGGCTTGCCTGCTGGCCGCCAGCCTGGCCGGTTGCGCCAGCCAGCCTTCATCCCAGCTCAACAGCCTGCCCCAGCGCGTGGAACTGGGCGCGGTGCCGTTCTACCGTGGTAACGCCAACCAGAGCGCGCCGATGGCGCTGGCCGCGATCCTCTCGCAGCAGGGGGTGCGCATCACCCCCGGCCTGCTCGAAGGGCCCTTGCAACTGCCACAAGGTGTCGACAGGCTGCAGGCCTCGGTAGCGACCGTGGCACGCCAGTACGGCATGGTGGTGTACCCGCTCGATGGCACCCTGCCGGCGTTGCTGACCCAGGTGGCCGCGGGCAATCCGGTGCTGTTGCGCTATCAGGAAGGTTCGGCGTTCTGGAGCGAGCCGCGCTATGCCCTGCTGGTGGGCTATGACCGCTACAAGTCGCGGGTGCTGCTGCGTGCGGGCAACAATCGGCGCTTGCTGATGGACTTCGACGATTTCGCCGCAGCCTGGAAGAAGGAGGGGAGCTGGGCGGTGCTGGTGCAGTCGCCCGGCCAACTGCCGGCCCAGGTGGACCGCCAGCGCTGGCTCAAGGCCGCCAATGAACTGGCCCAGGCAGGCCAGGAGCAGGCGGCCCGCCAGGCCGTCAATGCCGTGGGGCAGTGACGGCCCTGGGTTGCCGGCTTACACGCCCAGGCGGTCGCGCAGGCTGTAGTACCACGCGCCCAGGGCACTGAACGGTACGCGCAGCATCTGGCCACCCGGGAACGGGTAGTGCGGCAGTTCGGCGAAGGCGTCGAAACGCTCGGCCTGGCCGCGCAGGGCCTCGGCCAGCACCTTGCCGGCCAGGTGGGTGTAGGTGACGCCGTGGCCGCTGCAGCCCTGGGAGTAGTAGATGTTGTCGCCCAGACGACCTACCTGCGGCAGGCGCGACAGGGTCAGCAGGAAGTTGCCGGTCCAGGCGTAGTCGATCTTCACGTCCTTGAGCTGCGGGAAGGCCTTGAGCATTTTCGGGCGGATGATCGCCTCGATGTTGGCCGGGTCACGCGCGCCGTATACCACGCCACCGCCGAAGATCAGGCGGTTGTCGCCGGTCAGGCGGTAGTAGTCGAGCAGGTAGTTGCAGTCTTCCACGCAGTAGTCCTGCGGCAGCAGGGTACGTGCCAGCTCTTCGCTCAGCGGCTCGGTGGTGATCACCTGAGTGCCGCATGGCATCGACTTGGCGGCCAGCTCCGGTACCAGGTTGCCCAGGTAGGCGTTGCCCGCCACGATGATGAACTTGGCGCGCACCTTGCCCTGCGGGGTATGCACGACCGGGTTGGCACCGCGCTCGATGCGGATGGCCGGGGACTGTTCGTAAATCTTGCCACCCAGCGATTCCACTGCGGCGGCTTCGCCCAGGGCCAGGTTGAGCGGGTGGATATGGCCGCCGCTCATGTCCAGCATGCCGCCGATGTAGCTGTCGCAGGCGACCACTTCACGGATGCGGCGCTGGTCCATCAGTTCCAGCTGGGTGTGGCCGTAGCGTTCCCACAGGCGTTGCTGGGATTCCAGGTGGCCCATCTGCTTTTTGGTCAGGGCGGCGAACACGCCACCGTCCTTCAGGTCGCACTGGATGTTGTACTTGGCCACGCGCTCGCGGATGATGCGCCCGCCCTCGAAGGCCATCTGGCCGAGCAGCTGTGCCTGCTTGGGGCCGACGGTACGTTCGATCACGTCGATGTCGCGGCTGTAGCTGTTGACGATCTGACCGCCGTTGCGGCCAGAGGCACCGAAGCCGACCTTGGCGGCTTCAAGCACGGTGACGCTGAAACCGTTCTCGAGCAGGAACAGGGCACTGGACAGGCCGGTGTAACCCGCACCGATCACGCAGACGTCGGTCTGTACTTCTTCCTGCAGGCTCGGGCGCTGCGGGACGGGGTTGGCCGATGCGGCGTAATACGACTGGGGGTAGGGGGTGTTGGCCATGTGCGGGCACCTCAGGGTTTGTAGTTGTATGTTCTATATTTTTTACGATTGTGCAGATCGTATCAACAATAATAAACACCCGCCAGCCAGACGGTAAAAATCGCGCAAACCCGGGCTGGGGTAAAAAATATTAGTATTCAGTGGCTTAGCGTGAAAAAAAGTATTGACACGCTGCGTCGATTGCGTAGAATGCCGCCTCACAGCAGGCACATAGCTCAGTTGGTTAGAGCACCACCTTGACATGGTGGGGGTCGTTGGTTCGAATCCAATTGTGCCTACCAAACATCACCGCCCCTGCTGGCGGTACACGAAAAAGGCGATCCGAGAGGGTCGCCTTTTTCGTTTGGGCCGTTTTCATGGGCGCGGCAAAGCTGCTGATTTTTTTGTACATTTCGCTTTACGAGGGGGCTTGAACCTGAGTAGAATGCGCCCCGCAGCAGGCACATAGCTCAGTTGGTTAGAGCACCACCTTGACATGGTGGGGGTCGTTGGTTCGAATCCAATTGTGCCTACCAAACATCACCGCCCCTGCTGGCGGTAACACAAAAAGGGCGACCCGCAAGGGTCGCCCTTTTTGTTTGCCTGAAGCAAAGGGCGCGGCCGGATTGCTCGGGCCGCGCGGTGCATCAGGGGATACGGGTGATCTCCACGCCGCTCTGTACCAGCTCGAAGCGATCCTCGCCCAGGTGGTTGACCCGATCGCCGATGGCCAGGCGATAGCTGGTGATCGGCAAGGAGTCGGCACTTCCATCGGCCTGCAGGGTGGCTTCCTGAAATTCATGAACGGGGTAGATGCGTCCTTCAGCATCCCGAGCATGAAATTGTCCGACCAGTACTGCTGTCATTTGGCGTGTGCCCTCTGAAATGTTCTCTATGGGCCATAGACCACTGTTTTGCCTGGGAAGTTTAGTCCCCCTGGAAAAAAACCTGTGGGCCGCGCCGTAGCGTCTATAACTACCACTTCTCTATGTCGATCAGGTTGGAGCGTGGTCATGAGCCAGGTCTATTCGGTTTCGGTGTTGGTAGGCAGCTTGCGCAAGGAGTCGATCAACCGCAAGGTCGCCAGGGCGCTTGCAGAGCTGGCACCGGCCAGCCTCAAGCTGGGTATCGTCGAAATTGGCGAGCTGGCGTTGTACAACGAGGATATCGACACCGACCCACCGGCAGCCTACAAGGCCTTTCGCGACAAGGTGCGTGCCAGCGACGCGGTGCTGTTCGTGACCCCCGAGTACAACCGCTCGGTGCCCGGGGTGCTCAAGAACGCCATCGACGTCGGCTCGCGCCCGTATGGGCAGAGTGTGTTCAGCAAGAAGCCGGGGGCGGTGATCAGTGTGTCGCCGGGGGCGGTGGGGGGCTTTGGTGCCAACCACCACCTGCGCCAGTCCCTGGTGTTTCTCGATGTGCCCTGCATGCAGCAGCCAGAGGCCTATGTGGGTGGGGCGGCGACGCTGTTCGACGAACATGGCAAGCTTTCGGAGAAGACCCGGCCGTTTCTGCAGAGCTTCATCGACAGTTATGCGGCGTGGGTGGCGCGGCACCTGGCATAGGGCCCAGGCGCGCCCTTGGCTGGCGAGGGCGGCTCCTGGCCTGCAGGAGCCGCCTTGCCGGCTGTAGGAGCCGGCATTGCCGGCGAAAGCCCCAACGCGGTCTACACCCCCTGCGGCATCTCACCCTGCGCCAAACGCCGATTGATATCCTCCACCACCTGCGGCAGGTCATTGATGGTGTCGATCAGGTAGTGCGGGCGTGACCCTTCGAACAGCGCATGAATGCGCGCACGCTCGCTGGCCAGTTGCTCGGCATCCAGTGCCAGGTAGCCTTCATGGGTCAGCCCCAGCGCGTTGCCCGAGCACACCAGCGCCACGGTCCACATGCCGGCACGACGCCCTTCCAGAATGCCCGGTACGGTGTCGTCCACCTTCACGCACGCCGCCACATCGTCGATACCCAGCGCAATCACGTTGGCCAGCGCCTGGGCCGGCCACGGGCGGCCGTTGGGGGTCTGGTCGGTGGCCACCACATGGTCGGCCACATAGCCATTGTGCCCAGCCAGTTCCACTACCTTGTCCATCACCACCTTCGGATAGCCGGAGCACGAACCGATCTTCAGGCCCTGCCGGCGCAGGGCGCTGATGGTCTGCAGTGCGCCGGGGATCAGCGCCGAATGGGTGGCGATCTTTTCGATCTGCAGCGGCATGAAGCGGTTGTAGAGCGCCGTCACGTCATCATCGCTCGGCACGCGGCCGAACACCGCGCGATAGCGCTCGGCAATCTGCGGCTGGTCGCACAGCGTGCGGATATGGTCCCACTTGCCCATGCCCATGGGGCCGCGGGCCTCCTCGATGGACACCTGTACATCGAATTCGGCAAAGGCCTCGACGAAGATCTGCGTGGGGGCGAACGAGCCAAAGTCGACCACGGTTCCGGCCCAGTCGAGAATGGCCGCTTGCAGCTTTGTGGGGTTGCTGTAGTTCATCATTGCGTTCCTTGTTCGGTATACCGCAGAAAAGGGGGATAAAACGGAATCAGATGTGCAGCACTTCCATTTCCCGCAGCGCATCGGCCACGGCCCGGACCGCGGCGCGCATCTCGTGGGGGCCGACGCAGCCGATGCAGCCCACGCGGAATGTCTCGACCTGGGTCAGCTTGCCGGGATAGAGGATGAACCCCTTGGCCTTGACCCGTTCGTAGAAGTCCGCGAACTGGTAGCGCGGGTCACGCGGGGCGTGGAAGGTGACGATGATCGGGGCCTGGATGGCGGCGGGCAGAAAGCTGCGCAAGCCGATGGCCGCCATGCCGTCGAGCAGGGTCTTGCAGTTGCTTGCATAGCGCTGGTGGCGCGCCGCCAGGCCGCCTTGCTCGTGGTACTGCAGCAGCGCCTCGTGCAGCGCCGCCACCACGTGGGTGGGCGGGGTGAAGCGCCACTGGCCGGTGCGGGCCATGTAGGCATGCTGGTCATGCAGGTCCAAGGCCAGCGACGGCGAGTTGCCCTCGGCGCCAGCCAGTGCGGTCTTGTCGGTGAACACGAAGCCCATGCCCGGTACGCCTTCGAGGCACTTGCCGGACGCCGCGATCAGGGCGTCGAAAGGCACCTGGGCCGCGTCGATCGGCAGGGCGCCGAACGAGCTCATGGCGTCGATGATCAGGCGCTTGCCGTGCTCGGCGACGACCTGGGCGATCTGCGCCAGCGGGTTGAGGATGCCGGTACTGGTTTCGCAGTGAATCAGCGCCACGTGGGTAATGCTGGCATCGGCGCGGATCAGGCGTTGGACATCGGCGGCGGTGGTGGGCTGGTCTTCGGCGGTCTCGAAGGTGGTGAATGCGCGGCCCAGCACCTGGCAGATCCTGGCCAGGCGCTGGCCATAGGCGCCGTTGACCAGTACCAGCACCTTGCCGTCACGGGGCACCAGCGTGCCGATGGCCGCCTCCACGGCGAAGGTGCCGCTGCCTTGCAGGGGCACGCAGTGGTGGCTGGCGTGGCCATTGACGATGCTCAGCAACTGCTGGCACAGGTTGGCGGTCAAGGTGTTGAATTCGCGGTCCCATGAGCCCCAGTCGAGCATCATCGCCTGCCGCGTGCGTGCCGAGGTGGTCAGGGGGCCCGGCGTCAGCAGGACGGGGGTGTGGGTCATGGCGATGCTCCTCGCAAGCGGTGGGCTGAAACTACGGTGCCTACGTTGCAATTGCGCGCTTCATCAATCAAATTGTTTGTCGTTATGCCAACCATAAGTCAGGCCGATAGATATGAACCTGTTTCAGCTTCGCGCTTTCGATGCGGTGGCCCGCGAGGGCAGCTTTACTCGCGCTGCCGCGCGCCTGTTCATCAGCCAGCCAGCGGTCACCGGGCACATCAAGGCACTCGAGGAGCATTACCAGATCACCCTGCTGCGGCGCACTGCGCGGCGTGTGGAGCTGACCGAGGAGGGCACCCGCCTGGCCGCCATCACCCGCGCGATGTTCGGCCTGGCCGAGGAGGCGCAGGTGATGCTCGAAGCCAACCGCCAGTTGCTTACCGGGCGCCTGGAAGTTGCCGCCGACGGGCCACACCAGGTCATGCCGATGCTGGCCCAACTGCGCGTGCGCTACCCCGGCATCACGGTCAACCTGCGTCTGGGCAATGCCCAGGAAACCCTTGCGGCGCTGCTGTCCGAGCATGCCGACGTGGCCGTGCTGACCGAGGTCGAACCGCGCAAGGGCCTGCATCTGCAGGCCCTGGGCCCGTCGCGTATCTGTGCCTTGCTGCCGGCCGGCCATCGCTGGGCCAGCCGCCCCGAGTTGCCCCTTGCCGAACTGGACCAGCAGATCATGGTGCTGCGCGAACCCGGCTCGATCACCCGGCGCACCTTCGACCAGGCCTGTGCCCGGGCCGGGGTGCAGCCACGGGTGCTGCTGGAGCTCGACAGCCGCGAAGCGGTGACCGAGGCGGTGGCCGCGCAGCTGGGGCTGGGTATCGTCTCGTCGATGGAGACCAGCCACGATCCGCGGGTGGTGGCCCGGCCCATAGAGGGGCCAGGTCTGGTCAACCAGCACATGCTCGGTTGCCTGGAGCGGCGCCGCGAGCTGCGCCTGATCCAGGCCTTTCTCGGGCTGGCGTCATCGGCATGACACGGCGTTGGCGTTTTGCCGTCGGCCCCCTAAGATGGCCGGCACACACCACCTGCAACACGAGTGAGGGTCGATGAAGGAGAAAGACACCATCTCCATGCAACTGGTGCGCGAGGCCCTGTTGCAAAGCAGCGCACCCGGCGCGGCGGCTGCGGCGTTGCTGCAGCGGGTGGGGATCGACCCGCAGCAACTGGAGCAGCCCCAGGCCCGCGTGCCGGCCAGTGCCTATGCCCGGCTGTGGCGGCTGCTGGCGCGTCGCTGCAACGACGAGTTCTTCTGCATGGACCCGCGCGGGCTGCGCAGCGGCAGCCTGGCGTTCATCTGCCGCTCGTCCATGGCCCAGCCGACCCTGGGCGCGGGCCTGGAGTGCGCGCTGGGGTTTCTGTCGCTGATGCTCGAGCACTTGCACCCGGTGCTGGTGCGCCAGCAGAGCCTGGCTGAAATCGTGATCGGCGAACCCGCCGAGGCGCCGCGCCGACCCTTCACCTATTTCACCTTCTGGATGATCGTGCATGGTGTGGCCTGCTGGCTGGCGGGTCGGCGCATTCCGATTCTGGCCATCGAATTGCGCTGCGCCGAGCCGGACTACTGCGATGACTACCGCGTGATGTTTTCACAGAACCTGCAGTTCGAGCGCCCACGCACGCGGCTGATTTTCGCTGCCGATTGCCTGGACCTGCCGCTCAGGCGCACACCCGAAGAGCTGCAGCGTTTTCTGGCCGAGGCGCCGGCCAACATTCTGGTGAAGTACCGCGACCCCACCAGCCTGGCGCGGCGGATCCGCGACGACCTGCGCCAGTTGCCCGCCAGCCAGTGGCCGGATGCCGAGGCACTGGCCCAGCAGCTGTGCCTGTCGGCCTCCACCCTGCGTCGACGCCTGGCCGAGCAGGGCCAGACCTACCAGGCCCTCAAGGACAGCGTGCGCCGCGAGCTGGCCATCGGCTGGCTGGCCGATGCGCAGGTCAGCTACGTGGAGATCGCCGAACGCCTGGGGTTTGCCGACACCAGTTCGTTCTACAAGGCCTTTCGCAAGTGGTCGGGGTGCAACCCCGGGCATTACCGCAGCCTCGTGCTGGGTTCGGGCTGAGGCCGCGAGGCAAGCCTTCCCGCTCCCTTGCCGGCGGGGCTGTTCCTAGTCTGGGTGCCCACCCCTTGATGGAGCAGGCGCCATGAGCCCGACCTCGAGCACCCGCAAAACCACCGGCACCACAGACGATCCCACCATTCTCGATCAATTCATCGCCGAACGCCTGCCGGGTTGGCTGCGCACGGCATCCAGGGAACAGGCGCGCGCAGTGAGCGCTGCATTGATCCGGCATCAGGCGTCGCTTGAAGCGTTGACCGAGTTGTTCCAGCTCCTGCAGTCGCCCGACGTGTTCGCTGCGCCCCTGCTGGACAAGGCCTTGCGCGACACCCTGGGGCTGCAACTGGACACGCGTGCGGCGCACTGGAAGGAAGTGCGCCTGCGTCAGTACCGCCCGGGGCTTTCGGTCACGCCCATGCCTTATCTGGAGGCGATCGAGATCCAGAGCCCGCTGTTGCAGCGTGCCCTGCAGAACTTCAGCGAGACTGCCGGCGGCTACTGGGGATTCTTTCGCGGCACGGCGATCGTGTCTGCGGGTCAGGCACTGGGCGTCGCGCCCGAGCGGTTTGCCGGCCTGTGCCGCACGCTGGACCTGGGCCAGAAGTATCAGGCTCATCTGGACAGTGTGCTCGACCCGCCGGATGACGCACTCAAGCGCCAGCGCCATGCGCTGCTGGCCCGCGAACAGCGCGATCAGCTGGATGTGGCCGCCCAGGTCGGCTACCTGAAAAAGGACATCGACGAGGTGGCCTACCGCATGCTGCGCCAGGTGGTCGACGGGGCGAGCCAGGTGACTTACGCCGAGCACCCGGTAAGGGTGCGCAGCATCGAGGTGCTGGGGCAGCAGGTACAGGGCGCGGTCGCCTTTCTGGCCCGTGGCGAACCCCTGGAGGGGGCGATACGCTGGACCGAGGCCGGCCTGGTGCGCCAGGTGGTGGTGTTTCTGCCTGGCGATCCGCAGCGCCCGCTGCGTCAGTATCCGACCTGGTATGCCTGTGCAACCGATCTGGGCCTGGCCTTGAAATCGGCTGATTACCTGAGCTATTTCCAGGGCCTGATCAGCCTGCAGGAGCGTGCAGCTTTTGGCGCGGCGTGGCAGGCGCAGCGAGACGCGGTGCGCCCGGACCTGGAGCTGCTCGATTACCCGCTGGCCGGAGAGTTGTTCGCCAGCCTTGCGCAATGGCGTATCGCCCGGCTCAAGGCCGACGCAGCGGTGCTTGCCGTGCCTACGGCCAGGGTCGACGATGCGCTGGCCGAAGCACGTCGCGAGGCCTACCTGGCCGCAGGTGAAACCCTGCTCGGCATAGCGGCCTCGTTCGTCCCCGGGGTTGGCCAGATCATGCTGCTCAGTAGCGTCGGGCAGTTGCTGGGCGAGGTCTATGAGGGCGCCGTCGACTGGAGCAAGGGCCAGCGCAAGGAGGCCCTGGCGCATCTGACCGGCGTGGCCGAAAACGTGCTGGCCAGCGTTGCAACAGGGGCGGGAGTGGCGGGCCTGGTGGCGGTGGCCAAACGTTCGGCCTTCGTCGACGGCCTCATGCCGATAGTGCGCAGCACGGGCCAATACAGGCTGTGGAACGAAGACCTGGCAAGCTACCGTCATGCCCACCCTTTGCCTGAAACCCTGGTGCCGCGCAGCGATGGCTTGTATGAGGATGCAGGCGCGCTGTGGCTCAGGCATGAAGGGCAGACCTATCAGGTTCAGCAGCGCGATGGGCGCTGGGTTTTGGTGCACCCGCAGCGTGCCGAAGCCTACTCGCCCGGCCTGGAAACCAATGGCGAAGGCGCCTGGCGCCTGCCTGGCGAGCATGCGCTGCAGTGGGCGGGCAATGCCCTGCTGGTGCGGCGCCTGGGCCCGCTGGCCGAAGGGCTGAGCGATGCGCAGATCGACCAGGTCATGGTGATTGCCGGTATGGACGAGGCGCGTTTGCGCGGCCTGCACGTAGAGAACCGGGGCATGCCGGTTCGCCTGCGCGATACCCTGGTCCGCTTCGGTATCGATACGCGCATCTCGACATTCTTCGAGCGCCTGCACCGGCAAACCGATGCCCAGGGCCTGGACCCTGTGCTCCATGCCTTCTGCAGGGAGCATCTGCAGGGTGTCGAAGACGCGGGGCAGGACTCGGAGCTCGATCACATCTGGGAGCAGATGCCGCGCTTGCGCTTCGAACTGTTCGAGCACCTTGAGGCGGCCACGCTGACCGCTGCCGATAGCCGTGTGAGCCTGTTGCAACGTGACTTTCCCGGGCTGGCGCGACGCTATGCCCAGGCGCTGGCAGAGCAGGCCGATGCCACGCAGCGCCAGATGATGGATCAGACTCGCCGCATTCCCCTGGCGGTCGCCGAGCAGGCACGCCACACCTTGCGTGAGGCGCGATTGAGCAGGGCGCTGGAGGGGTTGTGCCTGCAGAACGTGCACAGTGACGACAGCGTGGGCCTGGCCTTCGGCTTGCTGCGACGCATGCCGGCCTGGCCCGACGGGCTGAACCTGGAGCTGCGCGAAGGTTCGTCCAGCGGGCGGGTGATCGAGCGCCAGTTGTCACTCAGCGATACCCGCCAGACCCGCGTGCTGGTGCGTCGCGACGGGCAGTTTTCGGTGTACGACACTGAAGGCTACGAGCTCGACGACGAGATCCCGGCGCCCCAGGGGCTGTTCGAGGCGATTGCCTGCTGCCTGACGCGCGAGCAGCGTCGCGCCCTGGGCTGGACGCGTCATGACAGCGCGGCACAAATGCGCCAGGCCCTGGCTGCGCGGGCCCTGGCCAATCCCTCCGAGGCCGCGCAACTGATCGGGCAGGCGCGCTCGGCCGGGCGCTTCAGCCCGCCCCAGCGCTTGCCCGACGGTCGCATCGGGTATCCGCTCAGTGGCCGGGGCAGTGCGACACGACGGTCCCTGGTCAGTGTGGTGCGTGTGCTGTTCCCGGGCTATGACCAACTCCAGATCGATGTGCTTCTGACCGAACTGCAGGGGGGCTCGGTTGAACCGATGACGGCACTGATGCGCCTGCTGGACCAGTACCAGCGCCTCGATGCGAGCCTGCAGCTGTGGTGTCGGGAGGTCTTTGGCCAGTCCCGCGAGTGGCGACGCCTGGTGGCCGATGAGCTGCGCCGGTGCTGGCGACGACAGACCGATCGCGTGACCAATGGGGGTGGCACGCTGATCGGCTATCGCCTGAACCTGGTGGCGATGCCGGTGGGGCATCTGCCGCCGCTGGGGGCCGGTATCGATTTTTCCCACGTGATAGACCTGAGCCTGGTGGGCATGGGGCTGACCGAGCTGTCGAACAGCTTCCTGCAACGCTTTGTCGGCGTGCGCTGGCTCAACCTGGCCAACAACCGCTTCGGGCGCATACCGCCTGCCTTGAACGGCATGAACTGGTTGCGTGAGGTGAACCTGAACCTCAACCAGATCAACCTGCGCAACACCGGGGTCAATACCCTTGCGTCCCTGCATCGGCTTGAAGTGCTGAACCTGGACAACAATCCCATCGAGATCCTGCCGAACATGGCCGGCATGTACAACTTGCGCCACGTGTGGTTGCGCAGCACGCGCCTGCAGCTGTTCCCGACCGGGTTGCTCGAATGTCCGTTTCTGGATGTGGTCGACTTGCGCGACAACCTCATCACCCAGTTGCCGGAGACGTTCTTCGTGCCCGAGTCGCTGAACATCTACCTGCTCCAGCGTAACCCCCTGCCGCAGGCCACCTGGGACCGCATCAACGATCTGCAGCAGTTGCTGCCCGTGGTGGAGGCTGCGGCCGGTGTCATGGTACGTGCTGAAACGACTGCGCAAGCCCGCGCACTGTGGCTGGAGCTGGCGAACGAGGCGCAGCTGGATGTGCGCAGCCGTTACTGGGACAGCCTGATTGCAGAGCCTGGCGCCGCAGACTTCTTCCAGTTGCTGACCGAACTGACCGGGTCGGCGGATTTCCAGCATACCCGGGCCGAACTGGACCAGCGCGTGTGGCGCATGCTCGAGGCGATGGCGCAGCACACGGCGCTGCGCGAGGAACTGTTCGAGCTGGCGGCCAGCCCGACCACGTGCGTGGACAGTGTGTCGTCCACCTACAGTGCGCTCGAAGTGCGGTTTTTGCTGTTTCAGACCGTGCGCGCAGACAGCCCGAACGAGCAGCAGGGCGAAGCGTTGCTCGCCTTCGCGCGGCGTCTGTTTCGTCTTGAACAGGTCGAACAGTTCGCGCGTGCCGACATCCAGGCCAGGACGCAGGAGGCGCGTGGGGTGGACGAGGTCGAGGTGAGCCTGGCCTATCGCACCCGTCTGGCCGCTGCACTGGACCTGCCCGGGCAACCGCGCAACATGCAGTTCGCCGAAGTGGCCGCCGTGGCCCCGGCACAGATACACGAGGCCCAGCGGGTGGTGCTGGCTGCCGAGCAGACCGACCAGCTGGCAACGTTCATCAGCGGCCGGGATTTCTGGCTGGCCTACCTGCGCCAGGCTCACGAAGGCGAGTTCGAGCAGGTCGAACAACCGTTCTGGGATCGACTCGAGGTGCTGGCCGCGCAACAGGGCACGCTGCAGGAAGGGGTGTACCTGACGCGAATGAACGCATTGCGCAGCGAACGCGAGTCGGCAGTGCAGGCGCTGGCATTGCGCCTGACCCAGGCGGCGCTGGAGGCTGCCACGCCGCCTGCGGGCTAGCGCCGGGGGCTGTGCAGGCAGTGGCCAAACCAGTCATCCAGATTGACAGCTTTGGCCATTGTCGCTGCGCGCTGGTGGCGCGACTATCGTCAGATCATTCGTTCTATTCCAACAATAAGAAACGAGGAGTCTGGCAATGCGTGATTACCACGACGCGCAGCGTGCTTTCGATTACCTGCACACTGCCGATGCCGTGCTGGCGGGCAACCTGGGTGCGCTCAACGCCTGCGTCGAGTGTTGCGACCGGCACGCCGCCGAGGGCGGCGTGGCCTTGTACTGGGAGCGCCACGACGGGGCCTGCGCGCAGTACACCTTTGCCGACCTGCAGCAGCGCGCCGCACGCCTGGCCAATGTGCTCAAGGCGCAGGGCGTGGGGCCGGGCGACCGGGTGGCGGGGCTGCTGCCGCGCACCGTCGAGCTGCTGGTCACGGTGCTCGCCACCTGGCGCCTGGGGGCGGTCTACCAGCCGCTGTTCACTGCCTTCGGGCCCAAGGCCATCGAGCACCGCCTGCACAGTTCCGGCGCCCGCGTGGTGGTCACCGACCGCACCAACCGCCCGAAGCTCGACGAGATCGAGGGCTGTGCGCGGATCATTACCGTCGATGCCCAGGCCGGCAGCGGCGACCTGGATTTTCACACTGCCCTGGACGCTGCCAGCGCCGACTGCGCGCCTGTGCTGTTGTCCGGGGAGGCCCCCTTCCTGCTGATGTTCACCTCCGGTACCACTGGCCCGGCCAAGCCGCTGGAGGTGCCGTTGCGGGCCATCGTGGCGTTTCAGGGCTACATGCGCGACGCCATCGACCTGCGCCCCGAAGACAACTTCTGGAACCTGGCCGACCCCGGCTGGGCCTACGGCCTGTACTACGCCGTCACCGGCCCGCTGGCGCTGGGCCAGGCCACCACCTTCTTCGACGGCCCGTTCAGTGTCGAAAGTACCTGCCGGGTGATCGACAAGTACGCCATCACCAACCTGGCCGGGTCGCCCACGGCCTATCGCATGCTGATCGCTGCCGGCCAGGCCTTCGCCGAGCCGATCAAGGGCCGCCTGCGGGTGGTCAGCAGCGCCGGCGAACCGCTCAACCCGGAAGTGATCCGCTGGTTCGCCGAACACCTGCAGGTGACCATCCACGATCACTATGGCCAGACCGAACTGGGCATGGTGCTGTGCAACCACCACGGCCTGCGTCACCCGGTGCACCTGGGCTCGGCCGGCTTTGCCATCCCGGGTCATCGCATCGTTGTGCTTGATGAACAGCAGCACGAACTGCCGCCCGGCCAGCCCGGCATCCTCGCGGTGGACCGCGAGCAGTCACCGCTGTGCTGGTTCGGTGGCTACCACGGGGTGCAGACCAAGGCCTTCGTCGGCAAGTACTACCTCAGCGGCGACACGGTGGAGCTGAACCAGGACGGCAGCATCAGCTTTGTCGGGCGCAGCGACGACGTGATCACCACCTCCGGGTACCGGGTCGGGCCGTTCGATGTGGAAAGCGCGCTGATCGAGCACCCGGCGGTGATCGAGGCCGCCGTGGTCGGCAAGCCGGACCCGGAGCGCACCGAACTGATCAAGGCGTTCGTGGTGCTGGCCAGCGGCGTGGAGGGCACGCCGGAGCTGGCCGAAAACCTGCGCCAGCATGTGCGCCAGCGCCTTTATGCACATGCCTACCCGCGCGAAATCGAATTTGTCGGCGAGCTGCCCAAGACCCCGAGCGGCAAGCTGCAGCGTTTCATCCTGCGCAATCAGGAAATAGCCAAACAACACACCGCGCCGGCGCCCGTCGCCAGCGCCTGAGGACCCCTTATGCAAATTGCCAACAAGAACTTCATCGTCAGCGGCGCCGCCTCCGGGCTGGGCGCCGCCACCGCCGAGATGCTGATCGGCGCCGGTGCCCAGGTGATGCTGGTGGACCTTAACGCCGAGGCCGTTGCAGCCAAGGCGCAAGCCCTGGGTGACAAGGCCCGTTTCGCCGTGGCCGACATCAGTCAGGAGGCCCCGGCCAAGGCCGCCGTGGACGCGGCCGTCAGCGCCTTTGGCAGCCTCCACGGGCTGGTGAACTGTGCCGGCATCGTCGGCGCCGAGAAGGTCCTGGGCAGGCAGGGGCCGCACGGCCTGGACAGCTTCAGCCGGGTGATCAACGTCAACCTGATCGGCAGCTTCAACCTGCTGCGCCTGGTGGCAGCGGCCATGGCCGAAGGCGGTGCCGACGCCGACGGCGAGCGCGGGGTGATCATCAATACCGCCTCCATCGCCGCCTATGACGGGCAGATCGGCCAGGCGGCCTACGCTGCCTCCAAGGGCGCGATTGCCAGCCTGACCCTGCCGGCCGCCCGCGAACTGGCGCGCTTCGGTATCCGCGTGATGACCATCGCGCCGGGCATCTTCGAAACCCCGATGATGGCCGGCATGACCCAGGAAGTACGCGACTCGCTGGCGGCCGGTGTGCCGTTCCCGCCGCGTCTGGGGCGCCCGCAGGAGTACGCGGCGCTGGCGCGTCACATCATTGAAAACAGCATGCTCAACGGCGAGGTGATCCGCCTCGACGGTGCCTTGCGCATGGCTGCCAAGTAATTCAGGAGAACCGCATGAGCATGTCCCATGATCCCATCGTAATCGTCAGCGCCGTGCGCACGCCCATGGGCGGCCTGCAGGGCGATCTCAAAAGCCTGACTGCACCGCAACTGGGCGCTGCCGCCATTCGCGCAGCCGTCGAGCGTGCGGGCGTGGCTGCCGACAGCGTCGACCAGGTGCTGTTCGGCTGCGTGCTGCCAGCCGGTCTCGGCCAGGCCCCGGCACGCCAGGCGGCCCTGGGGGCCGGCCTGGACAAGGGCACCACCTGCACCACCCTGAACAAGATGTGCGGCTCGGGCATGCAAGCCGCGATCATGGCCCATGACCTGCTGCTGGCCGGTACCGCCGAGGTGGTGGTGGCCGGCGGCATGGAGAGCATGTCCAACGCCCCGTACCTGCTGGACAAGGCGCGCAGCGGCTACCGCATGGGGCACGGCAAGGTCATCGACCACATGTTTTTCGACGGTCTGGAAGATGCCTACGACAAGGGTCGCCTGATGGGCACCTTTGCCGAGGACTGCGCCCAGGCCCAGGGCTTCAGCCGCCAGGCTCAGGACGACTTTGCGATTGCCTCGCTGACCCGTGCGCAACAGGCGATCGAGAACGGCAGTTTTGCCGCCGAGATCGTGCCGGTGGAGGTGACCGAGGGCAGGCAGACCCGCCTGGTCAGCCACGACGAACAGCCGCCCAAGGCCCGCCTGGACAAGATCGCGCAGCTCAGGCCGGCGTTTCGCGAAGGCGGTACGGTCACGGCAGCCAACTCCAGCTCGATTTCCGACGGTGCGGCGGCGCTGGTGCTGATGCGCAGGTCCCAGGCCGAGCAGCGCGGCCTCAAGCCACTGGCGGTGATCCACGGGCATGCGGCGTTCGCCGACGAGCCTGCACTGTTCCCCACCGCGCCGATCGGCGCCATCGATGCGCTGCTCAAGCGCACCGGCTGGAGCCTGGCCGAGGTCGACCTGTTCGAAATCAACGAGGCGTTCGCGGTGGTCACCCTGGCGGCGATGAAGCAGCTGGACCTGCCTCACGACAAGGTCAACATCCACGGCGGCGCCTGCGCCCTGGGCCACCCCATCGGTGCATCGGGCGCACGTATTCTGGTGACCCTGCTTGCCGCGCTGCGCCAGAAGGGCCTGCGCCGCGGCATCGCGGCCATCTGCATCGGCGGTGGCGAAGCCACGGCCATGGCTGTCGAGTGTCTGGACTGAGGTGCGCCATGCTAGTCAACGATGAACAACAGCAGATCAGCGACGCCGTTCGCCAGTTTGCCCAGGAGCGCCTGCGGCCGTTTGCCGAGCAGTGGGACCGCGAGCACCGTTTCCCACGGGAGGCTATCGAGCAGATGGCCGAGCTGGGCCTGTTCGGCATGCTGGTGCCGGAGCAGTGGGGCGGCAGCGACACCGGCTATGTCGCCTACGCCATGGCCCTGGAGGAAATCGCCGCCGGCGATGGTGCCTGCTCGACCATCATGAGCGTGCACAACTCGGTGGGCTGCGTGCCGATCCTCAAGTTCGGCAGCGAGCAGCAGAAGCAGCAGTTTCTGACGCCGCTGGCCACGGGCGCGATGCTCGGTGCCTTTGCCCTGACCGAGCCCCAGGCGGGCTCCGATGCCAGCAGCCTGAAAACCCGTGCGCGCCTCGAGGGTGATCACTATGTGCTCAACGGCTGCAAGCAGTTCATCACCTCGGGGCAGAATGCCGGCGTGGTGATCGTGTTCGCGGTGACCGACCCGGCAGCCGGCAAGCGCGGCATCAGTGCCTTTATCGTGCCCACCGACTCGCCTGGCTACCAGGTGGCGCGGGTGGAGGACAAGCTCGGCCAGCATGCCTCCGATACCTGCCAGATCGTCTTCGAGAACGTGCGTGTGCCGCTGGCCAATCGCCTGGGCGAGGAGGGCGAGGGGTACCGGATCGCCCTGGCCAACCTGGAAGGCGGGCGCATCGGTATTGCCGCGCAATCGGTGGGCATGGCGCGGGCCGCGTTCGAGGTGGCACGTGACTATGCGCGCGAACGCGAGAGCTTCGGCAAGCCCCTGATCGAACACCAGGCGGTGGCGTTTCGCCTGGCCGACATGGCCACGCGCATCGCCGTGGCCCGGCAGATGGTGCATCATGCCGCCGCCTTGCGTGATGCCGGGCGCCCGGCGCTGGTGGAGGCCTCGATGGCCAAGCTGTTTGCTTCGGAAATGGCCGAAAAGGTCTGTTCCGATGCCTTGCAGACCCTGGGCGGTTATGGCTATCTGAGCGACTTCCCGCTGGAGCGGATCTACCGTGACGTGCGGGTTTGCCAGATCTACGAAGGCACCAGCGACATTCAGCGCATGGTCATTGCGCGCAATCTTTGAAGGGAGCAGCTTGCATGAGTTTCGAAACCATTCTGTTGGACATCCGTGGCAAGGTCGGCCTGATCACCCTCAACCGGCCCCAGGCGCTCAACGCCCTCAACGCGCAGATCGTGCGCGAGCTGAACCAGGCGCTGGACCAGCTCGAAGCCGACCCGAACATCGGCTGCGTGGTGCTGACCGGTTCGGAGAAAGCCTTCGCCGCCGGTGCCGATATCAAGGAAATGGCCGAGCTGAGCTACCCGCAGATCTACATCGACGACCTGTTCAGCGACAGCGACCGCATCGCCAACCGCCGCAAGCCGATCATCGCCGCGGTGTCCGGCTTCGCCCTGGGCGGTGGCTGCGAGCTGGCACTGATGTGCGACTTCATCCTGGCCGCCGACAATGCCAAGTTCGGTCAGCCTGAAATCAACCTGGGCGTGTTGCCGGGCATGGGCGGCACCCAGCGCCTGACCCGCGCGGTGGGCAAGGCCAAGGCCATGGAGCTGTGCCTGAGCGGGCGCATGATGGGGGCCGAGGAGGCCGAGCGTGCCGGCGTGGTGGCGCGTATCGTGCCCAAGGAGCAGCTGCTCGAGGAGGCCCTCAAGGTGGCGGCACAGATCGCCAGCAAGTCGGTGCCGGTGGCGATGATGGTCAAGGAGAGCATCAACCGTGCTTTCGAGGTGAGCCTGTCCGAAGGTGTGCGCTTCGAGCGCCGGGTGTTCCATGCCGCGTTTGCCACCGAAGACCAGAAGGAAGGCATGGCGGCGTTCATCGCCAAGCGCGAGGCCCAGTTCAAGGACCGCTGAGCAACATCTACCACCTGCCCGGCAGGGCGTGACGCTGTACTGCGGCTTCTTTACTCACAAGGAAGTCGCATCATGGATGCAGCAGATACGCTTTTCGGGCAGTTGGCCACACACGCTTCGCTGTGCGGCCCCATCGGCCGCCAGATGGTCACCCGGCCCTCGTTGCACGCCGTGGCTGCGCAGGTGTGCGCGCAGCAATGGCAGGTGCGCGGGATCAAGGGCCCGGCGCCATCGGCCTTGACCCTGGTCAGGGGGCGGCCGGGGCAGGGCGCGCGGCTCGATACGCTGGCCGATGCCCTGATACGGCGCTATTGCGAACGCACCTGCCTCAACCTGGCCAGCGGGCTGGACTACCTCACCCTGCAGCGCGGCGCCGAGTATCCGCAGGCCGCCGATGTCGACCTGCACGCGGTCGAAACCCTGCTCAATGAATGCGGGCCGTTGCTGCTCGATGAATACAAGCGTGTGCTCAGCTGTTACTGGGGCCAGGCCGAGCCGGGCCAGACCGCGCGCTGGGACTGGCTGGCCGATTACCTCAAAAGCCGTTTTTCCAGCGCCTGCGAACTGGCCCGAGGGGCTGGCGTGCTGGACGGGCTGGAGCTGGCCACGGCGACGATGGTCGGCATCTATCCACGGGCGACGCAGCGCGCGCAGTTCGGCAACGGCGCGGATGTACGCGTGTCGCTGCTGTGCCTGGATGCCGAACCCGGTGGCGGGCTGGACCCTGAACTGGCCAGCGCGGTGCTGATCGAGCGCCAGGTGCTCGGCCAGTTGCGCACTGTCGTGGTGCTCTACACCCTGGCGGGTGGGCTGTATCGCTTCGATTCGCGCCAGGCACTGCTGGAGGCATTGGCCAGGGGCTGGGGCGCGCAGGCTTCGGGCACCTTCAAGCTCAACCTGTACCAGACCGAACTGTCGATTTTCCAGGCCCAGGCGCGGTTGTTGTTCGAACAGCAATTGCGCCTGATCGATGCCATCGCCGCAGCACCTCTCGATTCGCAGGTCGACCCGGTGCAGACGCTGGTCGCGCGCCTGGACGAAGCCACCTCGCTGGTGCAGGTGTGCGATGTGAGCGAGCGCCAGACCCTGGCCAGCCTGCGCGGGCTGTTGCCGACGTGGTTGCGCGACGCTGACGAGGCGCCGCGCCTGCAGTACACCGAGATGCTGGTGCGCCTGGCGCGGGCGCAGCAGCGCAGTGGCGGGCAGTCGTTCCTGCATGACCTGCCGGGCATGCCGGAGTACGCCTGGGCCCAGTGGCAGGCGGCGGTGCATGCCGGGCACCCGGGATTTACCCGTGCCGAGCTGGAGGATGTCGAGCTGGTCAACCGCCAGGTGATTGCCGGCGCCGGCGGCAGTGGGGGGGATTTTGCCCCGGCGGGCAGCATTCGCGAGGTGACGCTGAACCTGGCCCAACTGGCGGTGGGCAACCTGGGGCTGCTCAGGGCAGGCAGCGTCACCTTGCGCAGCCGCAGCGGCGCAGTGCTGCCGACATGGCTGGATCTTGCATTCATCAAGGCCCAGGTCACCCGCCTGGACGTGGGCCAGACCTACCCGGACCTGTTGCAGCACAGCCTGCTGGATGACCCTGTGCAGTCGGCCAGTCGCCAGCAGCTGTTCGTCGATCAGTTGCGCGAACAACTGCCGATGCTGGTGCTGGAGTATTACCTGCGTCAACGCGAAGGGGTCAGTGCACTGAGTGCCCGGCGGGTCACGGCACTGTGCCGTGGCGAGGAAACCGACGCGGTGCTGCGTCCGTTGGGCCTGTTGCGCGAGGCGGGTGCACACCCCGATGTCGCGCTCAATGCTTACCTGGTCGAGGGCCGCGACCCGCGCCAGGGGCCGTGCCTGCTGTATCGCCCACTGCACCGCGAGCCGCTGCAGGAGTTCAGCTCGCGCCAGGCCCTGTTCGAGCGGTTGTGCGAGCCCGGCGCGCTGCACGACGATCTGCTGGCGCGGCTGCCTGCCAAGGCACAGCCGGTGTACGCGCGTGGCGGGCTGGAGCAGCCGCATACGGTGCGCTTTCTGCCCGGCTCGGACTTCGCTCCCCTTCAGGTGCCGGCCCCGGCGTCGTTCAGCGACGCGCTGATCGATGGCGACCCGCTGGTGCATCTGTACCGTAGCTGCGCCCAGGAACTGGTGGCCCGCGCCCGGGCCGGCTCGCAGTCATCCAGCGAACAGCGCTGGGCGGCCTATGCCGAACTGGGCTGGCTGATGTTCAACACGCTGTTGCCACTGTGCAATGGCCCGGTTGCGGTGGCCGGCTGGCTGGTGCAACTGACGGCAGGCCTGCGCGATACCTTGCAGCAACACCAGAGCGAGGGTGACGGGCAGCTGGCGGGATGGTTGTTCAACCTGGCGCTGACGTTGCTGGCGAGCAGGACCGACACCACCCGGCTCAAGCTCTCAACCCCTGCGCAGAGGGGCGAGTCGCCGCTGGCCCAGGTGCTGGAGCCCGAGTTCGGCCATGCCCTCGCTTCGCCCTCGGGCCAGGCGCTGGACAGCCTGGATTTCAGCTGGGCAGCGGCGGCGGACCGACTGAGCGGCGAACAGCGCGCGCGGCTGGTGCCCCTGCAGCGCGTGCAGGGCCGCGAGGGGCTGGGGGCACCGATCAGCCACGGGCCCTGGCAGGGGTTGTACCTGCATGAGGACCGTCTGTGGGTGGGTGTCAGCGGGCAGGTCTACCCCGTGGTGGAGGAGGATGCCGGCCTGCGAATCCGCGACGCGCAACAGCCTCCCGGGCCCTGGCTGCGGCACGCCGCCGATGGCAGCTGGCAATTCGACCTGGGCTTGCGCTTGCGTGGCGGCATGCCGCTGAATCGGCGCATCCAGCAGTTGCGCCTGGCCAACCAGGCTCGCGTGGAGGTTCTGCAGAAGGAACTGGACGACTACCAGCCGGTGCGCCAGGCCAGCACCTTGCAGCTCAAGCGCGATCTGGACGAGGTGGTGAAACAGGAGCCGCAGCCCTCGGCCGAGCGATTGCGCCGCTATGTGGATGACCTGCGACAGCACGGGCAGGGGCTGGCCAAGGCGCGGGAAAGCCATGCGCAACTGAACCAGCTTAAAACCCTGGCAAACTTTCGCGCCCAGCAGGGCAACTACCTGTTCGAGGAGTCCAGCATTACCGTGCAGTTGCTGTACGCCTTGCGAAGCCTGTTCATGCATAACAAGGACGGCATAAACAACCTTCGCGGCGGCCAGGGTCAGGACCGTCTGCGCGAACTGGTGCTGGAAGGCACTTCGCCCACCTATCGGCAACTGGTGGTGCTGCTCGAAGGGGCCAAGACCCTGACCGAGCAGATCATCGACTGCTATCAGGCCCTCGATCGCCTGACCGGGCAGCTGCGCCAGATCCTGCCCGGCGGCCCGGCCCAGGCAAGCAGGATCGAGGCGATGCGCGGTGAAGAGCTGTCAGTCCAGGCCTGGCGTTCGTCCCAGATCAACATGCTGGGGGTGTTGGTGCTGCAGGCAGACCGCGGGCACGCCGGAGGCGAGGGTATCTACGAGACGGTGTTGTCTGCCCGATTGGGCTTGCAACTGGAGCTCGAGATGGGCGGGGCGTTCACCGATCAGGAACGGGTGCAGATGCTCGACAGCAGTGTGCGCCACTATGCCAGTGCACTGCAGGGCACCCAGCTGTACAAGGCCTCCAGCGCGGTTTTGCAGGGGGCGGCACAGGTGGAGGAGTACCAGCAGGTGCTGCAGGCTCTGCATGATGCTGCCCAGAAGCGACTGGCCGGGCTGATTCGCGACCTGCCACGCCAACCTTCGGCGCCACCGGCCTCAGGCAGCCGCTCGCGCACGTTGATACGCACCCGCAACCGCGGCGTGGTGGTGGGCCAGCAGCGTCGGCTGGCCGGGGCCGACAGCGACGTGGTGGTGGTGATCGACCCGGTGGAACAGCGCGAGCTGGCCCGCTACGAGGAAACCGCCGAGGCCGGTATCTGGCAGCCGGTGGAGCGCCCCCGCCCAGCACCTGCGCGCGCCACCCAGGCGCAGTTGCCGGGCTTGCTGGAGCGCTCCACGCGGTTGCTGAACGACTCGGCGCAGCAGCTCAGGCGCGCCGTTGCCCAGGCCAGGACCGCCATGCTTCCGGTGGAGATGGAAGAAATCCTGACGCACCAGGCGCGCCCGCTTGACGAGCTGGCCCGGCAGATCGAACAGGCATTGACTGCCGGCAACGACACCGACCGGTCTGCTGCCGGCCAGGATGCGGCGCTGCAAGCCAAGGCCCTGCTCGAGCAGGCCAAGCACCTGCGTGATGAAGGGCGGCGTCTGCGTGTGCAGATGACCCTGGCACAGTTGCCGACGGTCAGTCGGGTGGCCTACCTCAAGGCCCAGGGCGAGGTCAGCCTGCACAGGCTCCAGCCGCGCAAGCCCACGCGAAAACGCAAGGGTCATGCCCAGGATTTCCTTCAGGAGTACGAAATCCACGACAAGGCGGGGCAGTTGCTGTGGGTGGCGCACTTTCATTACGCGACCCTGGACGCAGAGCCTGGGCTGTACACCGCGGCGCATCTGAAAACCGCCGCACAGCGGTTCGAGGGGGGGCAGTACCAGTTGCCGGCAGACGCCGACAATGAGCGCGTGATCCAGATCTACCGCAGCCAGATCGACAGCCGCTCGGCCCGGGCGCTGTTCCTGGACCTGTAGCGGCGCCCGCACCTACTACCAAATGACGAGTTGTCCTCTGCCAAAGGGCGATTCGTCAGCCGCCCCGGGCTGCCTAAGATCCGTACACCGCCTGTCGTCATGACAGGCCCGGATCAACAGAGGCCCGAACATGATCTATGCAGCTCCCGGCACCGAAGGCGCCCTTGTCAACTTCAAACCGCGTTACGGCAACTACATCGGCGGCGAGTTCGTTGCCCCGCTGAACGGCCAGTACTTCACCAACAGCTCGCCGGTGAACGCCCAGGTCATCGCCGAATTTCCACGTTCCAGCGCCGAAGACGTCGAGCGCGCCCTGGACGCCGCCCACGCCGCTGCCGATGCCTGGGGCCGTACCAGCGTGCAGGACCGCTCGCGCATCCTGCTCAAGATTGCCGACCGTATCGAGCAGAACCTCGAAGTGCTGGCCATTGCCGAAACCTGGGACAACGGCAAGGCCATTCGCGAAACCCTGAATGCCGACGTGCCGCTGGCCGCCGACCATTTCCGTTACTTCGCCGGTTGCATTCGTGCCCAGGAAGGCAGCGCCGCCGAGATCAACGAAAACACCGCCGCCTACCACTTCCATGAACCGCTGGGCGTGGTCGGGCAGATCATTCCATGGAACTTCCCGCTGCTGATGGCCGCCTGGAAGCTCGCCCCGGCCCTGGCCGCCGGCAACTGCGTGGTGCTCAAGCCGGCTGAACAGACCCCACTGTCGATCACCGTGTTCGCCGAGCTGGTGGGCGACCTGCTGCCGCCGGGCGTGCTCAACATCGTGCAGGGCTTCGGGCGCGAGGCCGGTGAAGCGCTGGCCACCAGCAAGCGCATCGCCAAGATCGCCTTCACCGGTTCCACCCCGGTGGGCTCGCACATCATGAAGTGCGCTGCCGAGAACATCATCCCCAGCACCGTGGAACTGGGCGGCAAGTCGCCGAACATCTTCTTCGAAGACATCATGCAGGCCGAGCCGAGTTTCATCGAGAAGGCCGCCGAAGGTCTGGTGCTGGCGTTCTTCAACCAGGGCGAAGTGTGCACCTGCCCATCGCGTGCAGTGATACAGGAATCGATCTACGAGCCGTTCATGGCCGTGGTGATGAAGAAGATCGCCCAGATCAAGCGTGGCAACCCGCTGGACACCGAAACCATGGTTGGTGCCCAGGCGTCCGAGCAGCAGTACGACAAGATCCTCTCGTACCTGGACATCGCCCGCGAAGAGGGCGCGCAGGTACTGACCGGTGGCGCCAGCGAGCGCCTGGCCGGCGACCTGTCGACCGGCTACTACATCCAGCCGACCCTGCTCAAGGGCCACAACAAGATGCGCGTGTTCCAGGAAGAGATCTTCGGCCCGGTGGTGGGCGTGACCACCTTCAAGGACGAGGCCGAGGCCCTGGCAATCGCCAACGACACCGAGTTCGGCCTGGGCGCCGGGCTGTGGACCCGCGACATCAACCGTGCCTACCGCATGGGCCGTGGCATCAAGGCCGGGCGCGTGTGGACCAACTGCTACCACCTGTACCCGGCGCACGCCGCGTTCGGCGGGTACAAGAAGTCCGGCGTGGGTCGTGAAACCCACAAGATGATGCTCGACCACTACCAGCAGACCAAGAACCTGCTGGTGAGCTACGACATCAATCCGCTGGGCTTCTTCTGACGCCCGATGGCTGTGGGAAAATCTGTTCCAAAGTAGCATTCGACCTGCGCCGGCAACGGTGTATTAATAGACGCACCGCAATCCTGTGGTGCCAGAAGAGGATGGACCTATGTGGAAAAAACCCGCGTTCACTGATCTGCGTATCGGCTTTGAAGTGACCATGTACTTCGCCAGCCGTTGATCCCTCTTGCGCCGGTGCCCCAAGGCACCGGCGCTGCCTTGTGCATCCCCCCTATCGTCTGATTGCAAAACCCTCCTGATGCTTTAGGCTGGCGCTACCTTAAAAGAACAAGAAGGCGTCGCATGAGCCCGAACCTGAGCCAGTTGCGTAAATTCGTCTCTCCGGAAATCATCTTCGGTGCCGGCTGTCGGCACCATGTGGCCAATTACGCCAGGACCTTCGGCGCGCGCAAGGTACTGCTGGTCAGTGACCCTGGCGTGATCGCCGCCGGCTGGGTCGGCGACATCGAGGCCAGCCTGCAGGCGCAGGGCATCGATTACTGCCTGTACAGCGACGTGTCGCCCAACCCGCGGGTCGAAGAGGTCATGGCCGGCGCCGAGCGCTATCGCAGCGAACAGTGCGACGTGATCGTGGCCGTTGGCGGCGGCAGCCCGATGGACTGCGCCAAGGGCATCGGCATCGTGGCGGCCCACGGCCGGCACATCCTGGAGTTCGAAGGGGTCGACACCATCCGAGTGCCGAGCCCGCCGCTGATCCTGATCCCGACCACCGCCGGCACCTCGGCCGACGTGTCGCAGTTCGTGATCATCTCCAACCAGCAGGAACGCATGAAGTTCTCCATCGTCAGCAAGGCGGTGGTACCCGATGTGTCGCTGATCGACCCTGAAACCACCCTGAGCATGGACCCGTTCCTGTCGGCCTGTACCGGCATCGACGCGCTGGTGCATGCCATCGAGGCGTTCGTGTCCACCGGCCATGGGCCGCTGACCGACCCCCATGCCCTGGAGGCAATGCGCCTGATCAACGGCAACCTGGTGCAGATGATCGCCAACCCGCAGGACATCGCCCTGCGCGAGAAGATCATGCTCGGCAGCATGCAGGCCGGGCTGGCCTTCTCCAATGCCATCCTCGGGGCGGTGCACGCCATGTCCCACAGCCTGGGCGGGTTTCTCGACCTGCCCCACGGTCTGTGCAATGCGGTGCTGGTCGAGCATGTGGTGGCCTTCAACTACAGCGCCGCCCCCGATCGCTTCAAGTTGATCGCGCAGACCCTGGGTATCGATTGCCGCGGGCTGAACCACAATCAGGTCCGCCAGCGCCTGGTCGAGCACCTGATCGCGCTCAAGCACGCCGTGGGCTTTCACGAAACCCTGGCCTTGCATGGGGTGGGCAGCAGCGACATTCCGTTCCTGTCGCAGCATGCGATGGACGACCCGTGCATCCTCACCAACCCGCGGACCTCGAGCCAGCGTGATGTCGAGGTGGTGTATGGCGAGGCCCTCTGAGCCTGGCGCGAATGCGCTGGCCGGGCTGCTGGGGCTGAGCAACCACACTGTTCGCAAAAGCCACTACCCGGAACTGGCGGCGCGCCTGGACGAGCTGGAAACCGAGCGCAAGCGCTATTCGTGGCTGTTCGAGCATGCGGTGCACGGCATCTTCCAGGCCAGCCTCGACGATGGCCTGCGCGCCGCCAACCCGGCGCTGGCGCGCATGCTGGGGTATGCCGACCCCCAGGCGGTGCTGTTTTCCCGGCGTGACCTGGCCAGCCACCTGTTCGTGGGCGGCCAGGCCGAGTTGCAGGACATTGCCCAGGTGCTGCAGCGCGAGCAGGCCCTGCTGGGTTACGAAACCCAGCTGCGACGCAAGGACGGCAGCAGCATCGATGTGCTGATGAACCTGTTGCTGCGCCCGGACGAGGAGGGCGTGGTCGAGGGGTTCGTCGCCGACATCACCGAGCGCAAGCTGGCGCAGGAGCGTCTGCAGCAACTCAACGACGAGCTGGAGCAGCGCGTGGCCGAGCGTACCCGCCAGCTGATGGAGGCACGCGATGCGGCCCAGGCCGCCAACCGCAGCAAGGACAAGTACCTGGCCGCCGCCAGCCACGACCTGCTGCAACCGCTCAACGCTGCACGCCTGTTGATTTCGACCCTGCGCGAGCGCCAGTTGCCGCAGGCCGAGCAATTGCTGGTGGAGCGCGCGCACCAGGCGCTGGAAGGTGCCGAAGACCTGTTGAGCGATCTGCTGGATATTTCCCGGCTCGACCAGGCGGCAATCAAGCCTGACCTTGACCTGTACCTGTTGGACGATGTGCTGGCGCCGCTGGCCTCGGAGTTCCAGCCGGTGGCGGCTGCCGAGGGCCTGGGCCTGCGTTTGCGCAGCGGGCGCCAGGTGATCCGCACCGATGTGCGGCTGCTGACGCGGATCCTGCGCAACTTCCTCAGCAACGCCTGCCGCTATACCGAACAGGGGCGCATCCTGCTGGGGGCGCGGCGGCGTGGCGACTGCCTGCGCCTGGAGGTCTGGGATACCGGGCGCGGCATTGCTGCGCAGCGCCTGCAATCGATCTTTCTCGAATTCAACCAGCTCGATGTGGGCCGCGCCGCCGATCGCAAGGGGGTGGGCCTGGGCCTGGCGATCGTCGAGCGCATTGCGCGGATCCTCGATTACCCGGTACGGGTACGCTCCTGGCCGGGGCGCGGTTCGGTGTTCAGCATCGATGTGCCGCTCTCCACCGAACGTCGTTGCCCGCCGGTGCTGGCGCCAGCACCGCTGCCGAGCGTCGGCGACCCGCTGCCGGGGCGCCGCCTGCTGGTGCTGGACAACGAACTGAGCATCTTGCAGAGCATGGCCGCCCTGCTGGCCCAGTGGGGGTGCGAGGTGTTGACCGCGACCGACCGCGAGACGGCATTTCAGGTGTTGCAGGGGCGCGCGCCGGAACTGGTGCTGGCGGACTTTCACCTGGACCACGGGGTGACCGGCTGCGAAGTGGTGCGCGACCTGCGTGAGCATTTCGCGGTGACCATACCCGCCGTGATGATCACCGCCGATCGCAGCGACCAGAGCCGCCGTGCGATGCAGCGCCTGGGCGCGCCATTGCTCAACAAGCCGGTCAAGCCGGGCAAGCTGCGTGCGGTGCTGAGCCAGCTGCTGGGCGAGGCGAGCGTGCGATAAACAGCGAGACTACCCCCGCGGACGAGTTTTTTTGCTATAAAGGCCGCCCTCAGGGGAGCGTTGACGCTCGTTCGAGGGGCATTTCGGACAAAACCACCTTCATTTGTATTGCCCCTTGCGAAACTCGGCCTTAGACTGCCGCCCCCTGTAAATTGAGTGCCGGATGGTGCTTGAAGAATTGCGCCGCCGGCGAGCTGTTCGCCGGTAGCACCCGATCGCCTAAATGCACGTATTTTTTATAGAGAAATCAATGACAAAGGAAAAGTTGCTGGCCATGCCGGCCGATGACTACATGAACGCTGAGCAGCATGCCTTTTTCACCGAGCTGTTGCAGTCGATGAAAGTGGAGATCCATGAGCGCATCGAGAAAAGTCGTGTAGCCATCGAAAGCCTGGACACCCCTGCTGATCCTGCCGACGCCGCCTCGGTCGAAGAAGAGCGTCACTGGCTGGTCAACACCATCGACCGCGACCAGCGTCTGCTGCCCCAGCTGGAAATTGCCCTGGGCCGCATCAAGGACGACAGCTTCGGCTGGTGTGAAGACAGCGGCGAGCCGATCGGCCTCAAGCGCCTGCTGATCAGCCCCACCACCAAGTACTGCATCGAGGCGCAAGAGCGCCACGAGCAGCTCGACAAGCACCAGCGTCAGGCCTGACGCGCGCTGTCGTACCAGCAAGCCCCGGGTTCACAGCCCGGGGCTTTTGCGTTTCTTTGCCTTGCATCAAGCAGGAGGGTCTTACATCCAACGAAGCATGGATAATGGCCTTGTAGTGGCGTTTAATGGGGGCACAATAACGACACTGCGGGAACCATTGTTATGATGCGAGAAGGATCTCTGCCTGGCACGCTGGTGCCGCTGCAAGGTACGTCCACTGGCGCCCGGCGCTGGTCGGGCACGGCGCTGCAAAGCCTGGTGCTGGTGGTGTTGCTCAGTGCCATGGCGTTTGCCGATGTGTCCTTCTACCTGTGTCTGCCACTGGCCTTGCTGGCCCTGTGGCTGCCGTTGATGCGCAAGCGGCCGGCCGAGGTGGTGAGCGAGCAGGACCCGCTGGGCGACCTGACCCGTGACCTGGCCCAGGCCACCAGCCACAACGCGCTTTCTGCCGCTGGCGTTGCCCATGCGGTGCAGCAACTGGCCGACAAGCTGCAATCGCAACTGGTCTCGGCGGCGCAGATCGTCAGCAGCGCCGAAGTCATGATCGGTACCGAGAAAGCCACTTCGCAGCTCAGCCAGCAGGCCCTGGGCGCGGCCCGCGAGGCCCACCACAGCAGTGCTGCTGGCAGAACGGTGCTGGCCGAGTCGATCCAGCGCATGCACCAGCTCAGCGCCCGTGCCAACGACAGCCGCGAACTGATCGAGGCGCTGCACCAGCGCAGCGAAGACATTGCCCGGGTTACCCTGGTGATCCAGACCATCGCCAGCCAGACCAACCTGCTTGCATTGAACGCGGCCATCGAGGCCGCGCGCGCCGGCGAACATGGTCGTGGCTTTGCCGTGGTGGCCGATGAGGTGCGTGGCCTGGCCGGACGTACCGCCAGTGCCACCGAGGAGGTCGGCCTGATGGTGGCCGATATCCAGCAGCGTACCGCCCAGGTGGTGGAGCAGATCCGTGAGTTGTCCGATGACCTGCACCAGGGGGTGGACCAGGTCGAGCACACCGGCGAGCAACTGGACGCCATCGCCGGGCTCGCCGCTGGCGTCGAGCAGCAGATCGATGCGATCGCTGCCGGTACCGAGACCAACCGTACTCAGCTCGACAGCCTGTTCCAGGCCGTGGCGCAGATGCGCAGCGACCTGGTGGTGAGCGACCAGCAGACCCAGCGCCTGGCCCAGGCAGCCGTGCAGATGGAAGGTCAGGCCGAGCGTATCAGCGAGCGTCTGGCCGAGGTGGGGCTGGATGACTACCACCAGCGCGTATACGACCTTGCCCGCCAGGGGGCCCAGAAAATCGCCGAACGCTTCGAGGCCGACATTGCCCAGGGGCGCATCAGCGTCGATGCTCTGTTCGATCGCCAGTATCAGCTGCTGCCCGGTACCCGCCCGGCCCGTTACCGCACGCGTTTCGACGACTACACCGACCAGGTACTGCCCGCGATCCAGGAGCCGCTGCTGGCCCAGCATGAAGGCCTGGTGTTCGCCATTGCCTGTACCCAGCAGGGCTATGTGCCGACCCACAACAACGCCTTCAGCCAGCCACTGACCGGTGACGAGGCGACCGATACCGCGCACAACCGCAGCAAGCGCAAGTTCGACGACCGCACCGGTATCCGCTGCGGCAGCCATCAGCAACCGGTGCTGCTGCAGACCTATACCCGTGACACGGGCGAGCTGATGCATGACCTGTCGGTGCCGATCCAGGTACAGGGGCGCCACTGGGGTGGCTTGCGCCTGGGCTATCGACCCCAGCACAGCGTGATTTCCTGAGCCGGATTTGTTGCACTTGATGCAAAACAGCTATGCCGGGGATAGCTTTTTCCCGCAAGGGGCAGGGGTTTATCATCGCCTCATCGTTAGGCTGCTAATTAAATTCCGGAGGGAATCATGCAGTGCAAGGTCGATGTGGCGGTGATGATCGGCAGTGGCGTTCCCATTTCGCTGCGTTCGGTGGGCATGCGCGTGTGCTGGGTGGTGCTGGTCAACGGTGAGCGCAGAGGCACTGCGTTCGCCAGCCGTGACGAGGCACACGCCTGTCGCGCCGCCTGGCTGGCACAGTTCGATGGGCAGGGGCTGGACGCCTGTCAGGCCGGGTAGGCGCGGGGCCTGGCCTCGAGGGTCCTTGCCAGGTCGCAGGCCTCCCCGTGATGTCGGCGAAAGCCTTTCACCCGGCCCGTGGCAGACTCCGTGATATGGAAAAAACCGACGCCAGCCGGCACTACAATGTAGCGCGGCCGGGTTTTGCCGGATGCGCTCCCGATATTTTTTGATACTTCTAGTGTATTGCCCACTCGACGTGTTTCGGTGTTTTCGTGCATATTCGCTTCCCTGTGCAGTGAACATGTTCGTCCAGAGGTCCTTCGTTCTGGGATCTTTCTTTCAGCTATCGCATTTTTTCAGCGAGCACGCTGTCAGAGAAATCGGTTGCACTTTGGGAAATGGCTGTTTGTAGCCGCCGGTTATCAACTGGCAGGGCACGACGTGTTTTCCTTCGCAGCCTGGTGTCTGTGCGTACGAACAACCCTGGCACTGATCCACTAGTCTTTCAGACTTCAAATTGAAAACCGGGACCTTCGCGGCGCAGTGCCGCCTGCGAGGTGGCGGGGTGATGCTGGTTTTGAGGAATTAATCATTGGCAGTCAGTAATCTGGATATGCACGCCCTCTTCGTGTTGGGCGACCTGCGGGCCAAGTTGGTCAAACAGTTTCAATCGCGCTTCGTCTACGTGACCGAACAAAGTGCCGAAGGTATCTACCTTGCCGAGATCGATACCGAAGAGGCCCTGGTGGTCGATGACAAACAGCGGCTTGAACTGAAAGTGGGCGATCACTTTCGGGCGGCGGTATTGCCCAGCCGCGAAGGTGGCAAGTTGGAGATCCGCTTTCGCGATATCAAGCTGACCGTCTACGAACTGGGCGATTATGCGTTCGTGACCGTGCCCGAAGGGCATGGCATCGTGTTCCGCGAAGGGCAGACCGTGGTGATGGTGTTTGCTGCCCACGAGCAGATCAAGGAAGGCCTGACCAAGACCCTGAAGGCTGCCACGGCCAAGGCCGCCAAATGGCGCAAGGGCGAACTGACCTTCAAGGCCAGCGAGTGAGCAGTACCGCTGCGGCGTCGGGGCGTGCGCGCTTCCACGCCGAGCATCAGGCCCGCGCCCAGGCCCAGGCCCTGGAGTGGCTGGCACAGCGCGCGGTGCTGCAGGGCGCCTGGTTGAACTGGGTGGCAGGGCAGCTGTATCAGCTGAGCCCGCCGGAATATGCGGCGATGGTGCGCCGCGAGCTGCAGGTGTTGGCAGCTCGATAGGGCCAGGTGTCAGTGCCCGGTATCGCGCCCGCGGCCACTGCTGACCTCTTCGGGTACGTCATCCCCGGCCATGCGCTTGCGAAACAACCCGGCCCGCGCCAGCAGCAGGGTGGTCACCGGCACGGTGATCGACAGCAGGATCGGGATCAGCCAGGCGTGCAGTACGGGCGAGTGCTTGAGGCCCGAAAAGTACAGGATCGAAGCCATGGCCACGCACCAGGTGCCGAAGGTCGACGCCAGGGCGGGCGGGTGCATGCGCTGGAAGAAGGTCTTCAGGCGCAGCAGGCCTACCGCGCCGCTCAGGGCGAACAGGCTGCTGACGACCAGCAGCACAGCCGTGACCACTTCAAGCCAGAACGGCAATTCGACGGTCGAGTTCATTCGATCACCTCGCCACGCAGCAGGAATTTGGCCAGGGCAAACGAGCCGACAAAGCCGAACAGGGCTATCAGCAGCGCACCTTCGAAGTAGGTGTCGCTGGCGTAGCGGATACCCAGCACCAGCATCATCAGCATGGCCAGAATGTACAGGTAGTCCAGCGCCAGTACCCGGTCCTGCGCCGAAGGGCCCTTGAACAGGCGCACCAGGGTCAGGGCCATGGCCAGGGCAAAGATGAACAGGCTGGCGAGAATGGCGTTGGCGAGCAGGCCAGTCATTCGAAAATCTCCATCAGCGGACGTTCGTAGGTGTGCTTGAAGTGGTCGATGAACTGCGTTTCATCGTCCAGATCGAAGACATGCAGCAGCAGGATGCTGCGGTCCAGCGCCAGCTCCGACCAGATGGTGCCGGGAATGACCGTGGTGATCATCGACAGCGCCGCCAGGCCATGGGCATCGCGCAGGTCCAGCGGAATACGGATGAAGCGCGAGCGTGGCGGCCGGCCACCGGCCTGCCATACGCTACGGGCAACCTGCAGGTTGGACATCACCACATCGCCCCCCACTCGCAGAATCAGCCGCACGATGGTGCCCGGCTTGCGTATGCGCACCGGTAGCGGACGCAGCGGCGCCATCAGGATGGGTGCCAGGATTGCCAGCAGTGCGCCAAGCAGCAGGTTGCCGGCACTCAGCGAGAGGTTGAGCAGCAACCACAACCCCCAGAGCGAAAGCGACAGCAGTGGCGCGGGAAACAGGCGCTTCATGGCTGCACCTGCCCGGCAATCGCCTCGCTGGTGGGGCCGGGCACCGGTCGCGTGCCGAGTACCGCATTGACGTAGCTGGCAGGGTCCTTGAGCCCGGCCGCCGTGTCCTGGGTGTAGCGCAGCAGTGGTTCGGCGCGCACGCTCAGCAGCACGCACAGCCCCAGCAGCAGCACGATGGGAATGCACTCATTGCGCCGTAGCAACGGCGAGGGGCGCTCCTGCGGGGTCCAGAAGCGCTGGATGCCGACACGGGTCAAGGCGATCAGCGATGCCAGGCCCGAGAGCACCAGCAAGGCCACCAGGCCCCAGCCGGCTGCGGACAGCGGCTGGTCGACCGGCACGCCCAGGCCGTTGGGGTTGAACAGGGCGCTGATCAGGCTCAGCTTGCCGATGAAGCCGGACAGCGGCGGCATGCCGATGATCAGCAGCGCGCAGGCGATGAAGCTCAGGCCCAGGAATGCCATGGTCCAGGGAATCACCTGGCCGATCACCGCCTTCTGTTCATCGTCCAGGTTGATGCCTTTGGGCGGCTGCAGCGATTCCAGGGGCGAGGGCAGCGCATCGGTGTCGTCTTCCAGCGGGATCTCGTTGGCCGAGCGCGAGCGCTCGATCAGCTCGGCCAGCAGGAACAGCGCGCACAAGGCCAGGGTGGAGCTCACCAGGTAGAACAGGGCGGCGGCGGTCAGCGCCGCCTGGCCGAAGCCGATGGCGGCCAGCAAGGTGCCGGCCGAGACCAGGATGCTCAGGCTGGCCATGCGCTCCAGGCGTTGCGCCGCCAGGATCGACAGCGCCGCGCAGCCCAGGGTGGCCAGGCCACCGATGACCAGCCACTCGCCGCCGAAGAACGCCGAAGCGCCGGCCTGACCGGAGAACAGCAAGGTCCACAGGCGCAGCACGGTATAGGTGCCCACCTTGGTCATGATCGCGAACAGTGCGGCAACCGGGGCACTGGCCGACGAGTAGGCCGGGACCAGCCAGAAGTTGAGCGGCCAGATACCCGCCTTGGCCAGAAAGGCCGTGGCCAGAATCGCCGCGCCGGCATGCAGCAGGCCGCGGTCGGCCTCGGGCACCAGCGGAATCTTCAGGGCCAGGTCAGCCATGTTCAGGGTACCGGTGACCCCATAGAGCATCGCCGCCCCCACCAGGAACAGCGAGGAAGCGAGCAGGTTGATGGCAATGTAGTGCAGGCCGGCCTTGACCCGCGCACGACCCGAGCCATGCAGGATCAGGCCGTAGGAGGCGGCCAGCAGCACTTCGAAGAACACGAACAGGTTGAACAGGTCGGCCGTCAGGAAGGCGCCGTACAGGCCCATCAGCTGGATCTGGAACAGGGCGTGGAAGCTGGCGCCTGCGCGGTCCCAGCGCGCGGTGGCGAACACCAGCGCGCTGACCCCGACGATGCCGGTGAGTACCAGCATCAGTGCCGAAAGGCGGTCGAGTACCAGCACGATGCCGAAGGGGGCCTGCCAGTTGCCCGGCAGGTACACGCCGATCGAGCTGGCCTGGCCCTGCTCCTGCACCCACAGCAGCAGGCAGATCGAAATACCCAGCCCGGCCAGGCTGGAGATCAGGTTGATGCGGGCCTTGAGCGGCCGGCGCTTTTCGCCCAGCAGCAGCATCAGTGCGGCGGTCAGCAGCGGCAGCAGAATGGGCGCGACGATCAGTTGGTTCATCACACTCATTCTTTAGGCTCCCGGCCATCCACGTGGTCGGTGCCGGTCAGCCCGCGCGAAGCCAGCAGCACCACCAGGAACAAGGCGGTCATGGCGAAGCTGATGACGATGGCCGTCAGTACCAGTGCCTGGGGCAACGGGTCGGTGTAATGGAGCAGGTCCTGGGGTACGCCGTCCTTGATGATCGGCTCCTTGCCGATGAACAGGCTGCCCATGCTGAAGATGAACAGGTTGACGCCGTACGACAGCAGACACAGGCCCATCACCACCTGGAAGGTCCGTGGGCGCAGGATCAGCCACACGCCTGACGCGGCGAGCACACCGATGGCAATTGCAATCACTTCTTCCATCAGGCGGCTCCCGGGTTGACGGTGGGTTTGGGCTGGCTGCTCGGCCGGTGGCTGCGCACCGACTGGTGGGCCAGTGCGGTGAGGATCAGCAGCGTGGACCCGACCACCACGGTAAAGATGCCCGTGTCGAAGAACAGGGCGCTGGCGACATGGATGTCGCCCAGTATCGGCAGGTCAAGGTGCGCGGTATGCGTGGTCAGGAACGGGTAGCCGAGCAGCATCGCCCCGGCCCCGGTGAGGGTTGCCAGCAGCAGGCCGGTGCCCATCCAGCGCAGCGGACGCAGGCTCATCTGGGCTTCCACCCACTGGGTGCCGGCCACCATGTACTGCAGGATGAAAGCCACCGACATCACCAGGCCGGCGACGAAGCCGCCACCGGGCTGGTTGTGGCCGCGCATGAACAGGTACATCGAGATCACCAGCGCGATCGGCAGCAGCAATCGCACCAGGGCGGCGGGCACCATCATGAAGCCCAGCGCGGTATCGGCGGCCTGACGCGGGTTGACCAGGTCGGTGACCACGTCCGGCGCCAGCAGGCGCTGCTGGGCAGGCAGCTGGATGCTCTCCTTGGGCGGGCGGAAGCGGCGCAGCAGGGCAAACACGCTCAGTGCCACAGCCACCAGTACGGTGATTTCACCCAGGGTATCGAAGCCGCGGAAGTCAACCAGCATCACGTTGACCACGTTGGTGCCGCCACCCTCGGGCAGCGCCCGGCTCAGGTAGAAGGAAGAAATCACGTTGGGTGTCGGGCGGGTCAGCATTGCGTACGACAGCAAGGCCATGCCACCGCCGACCAGCACCGCCAGCAGCAGGTCGCGCAGGCGGCGTGCCACAGCGCGCTCCTTGCTGCCGGGCAGGGGCGAGATGTCTTCGATACGCCGTGGCAGCCAGCGCAGGCCCAGCAGGATCAGCACCGTGGTGACCACTTCTACCACCAGTTGGGTGAGCGCCAGGTCCGGCGCCGAGAACCAGACAAAGGTGATGCAGGTCATCAGGCCGCAGACGCTGACCATGGTCAGGGCCGCCAGCCGGTGGTACTTGGCCTGCCACGCAGCGCCGATGGCGCAGATGATCGCGATCAGCCAGAGCATCACGAATACACCTGAGCCCGGGATCTTGGGCCGGTCGCCCCAGCTCAACCCGGTTTGCAGCATGGGCAGCACGCCGGCGAGCAGGGCGATGAGCACCAGCATGAACAGCTGCTTCTGCAGGCGGCGGGTGGTGAACAGGCGCTCGAAGCGGCGCGCCACACGCATCAGCAGCACCTGGCCGTGTTCGAAGAGGCGCTTGCCATTGAACAGCTCGATCAGCGGCGGGTAGAGGAAGCGCCCGCGCTTGAGCTGATTGCGCAGCACCAGGTAGAGCACCACGCCGCCGCACATGGCGATTAGGCTCATGATCAGTGGTGCATTCCAGCCGTGCCAGATGGCCAGGCTGTACTCGGGCAGCGTGCCACCCACCACCGGCAGTGCGGCAGCGGCCAGCAGCGGGCCCACCGACTGCGCAGGGAAGATACCCACCACCAGGCAGGTCAGCACCAGCAACTCGACCGGCGCGCGCATCCAGCGGGGCGGCTCGTGGGGGGTATGGGGCAGGTCGGTGGCCGGCGGGCCGAAAAACACGTCGACGGTGAAGCGCAGCGCATAGGCGACGCTGAAGGTGCCCGCCAGGGTCGCGATGATCGGCAAGGTGGTTTCGACCCAGGCTGTGGAACTGATGAACACGGTTTCGGCGAAGAACATTTCCTTGGACAGAAAGCCGTTCATCAAGGGTACGCCGGCCATCGAGGCACTGGCGACCATGGCCAGGGTGGCGGTGAACGGGATCAGCCGGAACAGCCCGCTGAGCTTGCGGATATCACGGGTGCCGCTTTCATGGTCGATGATGCCGGCGGCCATGAACAGCGAGGCCTTGAAGGTGGCATGGTTGAGAATGTGGAACACCGCCGCTACCGCTGCCAGCGGGCTGTTCAGGCCCAGCAGCAGGGTGATCAGGCCCAGGTGGCTGATGGTCGAGTAGGCCAGCAGGCCCTTGAGGTCGTTCTGGAACATGGCCGCATAGGCGCCCAGCAGCAGGGTGCAGGCCCCTGCGCCGCTGACGATCCAGAACCATTCTTCGCTGCCGGCCAGCGACGGCCATAGCCGGGCCAGCAGGAACACCCCGGCCTTGACCATGGTGGCCGAGTGCAGATAGGCCGAGACCGGCGTGGGCGCGGCCATGGCGTGGGGAAGCCAGAAGTGGAAGGGGAATTGAGCGCTCTTGGTCAGGGCGCCGAGCAGTATAAGGGGAAGCAGAATGGGGTAGAGGGCATGACTGCGAATCAGGTCACCGGCGGCCAGGACCTTGTCCAGGTCATAGCTGCCCACCACATGGCCGAGCAGCAGTACCCCCGCCAGCAGGCACAAGCCACCGGCCCCGGTGACCATCAGCGCCATATAGGCGCCGCGCCGTGCATCGGCACGGTGGTGCCAGTAACCGATCAGCAGGAACGAGAACAGGCTGGTCAGTTCCCAGAAGAACACCATCTGGATCAGGTTGCCAGAGATCACCAGGCCCAGCATGGCACCCATGAACGCCAGGAAAAACGCGAAGAAACGCGGAACCGGGTCCTGGGGTGACATGTAGTAGCGCGCATACAGCGACACCAGGGTGCCGATGCCCAGCACCAGCAGCGAGAACAGCCAGGCGAACCCGTCCATGCGCAGCACGAGATTGAAGCCCAGGCTCGGCAGCCACAGAAATTCTTCACGGATGACGCCGCCATCGGCAATTTGCGGGTACAGGAGTGCGACCTGCACGGTACCGACCAGCGCGACAAGGCCGGCCAGAAGTGATTCGCTGTTACGCGCGTTGTGCGGCAGTACAGCCGCCAGACAGCTGCCAACAAACGGCAGAAGCAGTAGAACTATCAAGGACATAGATTTCTAATCTGCAGAGGTTTGTAAGGGATCATACGTGGCGCCCCGTCGATCACCAACACGCAAGCTGTCGCAGAATCCTACTTTTGCGCCTCATCAACGCGTTTTTTTATAACAGTTTTTTACAAGAATTGTGCCGCTATTGCAGATTACCGGTCCGTTTGTTGCACCTGTTGATCGTCATCACTGGCGCCGAGGGGCTCGCCACGACGTTTGATCTTCAGTTCGCTGACCACCACCGCGATCACGATCAGTAGCCCGCCGAGCAGTGCGATGCCCGGCAGGCGCTCGCCCGCCAGGCGGCCGACGATACCGGCCCATACCGGCTCTGCAGCGTAGATCAGCGTAGCCCGGGTGGGCGAGACCGATTGCTGGGCCCAGTTCATTGCCACCTGGATCACCGCACTCATGGCGCCCAGGCCGACGGCACTGCCCAGCAGCAGCCAGGAAAAGTCCGGCAGGGCTTCCCGGGTGGGCACCACCATCATGAACGACAGCGCCGACGCGGTAGCCAGTTGCACCACGGTCACGCGGCGCACGTCGACCTTGCCGGCATAGTTGCTGATCAGAATGATCTCGGCTGCGATCGCCACGGCGCCGATCAGCGTGGCGACTTCGCCGGGGCTGAACTGCAGCGAGCTGCCACTGGGGCCGGCCACCAGCATCAGTCCGGCGAACGCCAGGCCAATGCCCAGGCTCGGCATCAGCCCCGGGCGCCGGCCCAGCACCAGCCACTGCAGCAGCGGTACAAAAGGTACGTACAAGGCGGTGATGAATGCCGACTGGCTGCTGGTGATGGTTTGCAGGCCCACGGTCTGCAGGCCGTAGCCCAGCATGATCGAGGCGCCGATCAGCACGCCGGCCTTGACTTCGAACCAGGTCAGGCCGGACAGCGCACGCGCACTGAACGCTCCGACAAACAGCGCCGCCGCTGCAAAGCGCAGGCCGACGAAGAACATCGGGCCGCTGACGGTCATCACGTTATGCACCAGCAGAAAAGTGGCGCCCCAGAGCATGGTGATGAACACCAGCACCAGTTCGGCCTTGCTCAGGCGCAATGAAAGGAAGAGGGATCGGGCAGTGGTCGGCGAGGTCATGGGCTTGCACACGTGGGGCGAGCGACGCACAATGCGTCGGAAGGTGGGCAGTATACTGCGCAAGCCATGTGAGTGAGCAATATAGTGCACAAAGATTCCAGTCAGCGGGCCTCCGTGCTTCAGCACGTGAGCCAGAATATCCGGCGCCTGCGCCATGCGGCAGAGCTGAGCCAGAGCGCCCTTGCAGAAAAATCCGGTGTCAGCCGACGCATGCTGGTGGCAATAGAAGCGGGTGAAAAGAATGTCAGCCTGACCACCCTCGACCTGATCGCCGAGGCCTTGTCGGTGGCGTTCAGCGACCTGATCCAGGCACCTGACAGCCGTGACCCTGATCGCATCAACGAACTGGCCTGGGCCGGTGTGCACCCCGGCAGCAAGGCCGTGTTGCTGGCAAGTTCCAGGGCCAGCCGCGAGGTGGAGTTGTGGGAGTGGCGCCTGGAACCGGGCGAGGTGTACCCGGCCGAGGCCGATTTCGACGGCTGGAGCGAACAGATCTACGTGTTCGAGGGGCGCCTTACCCTGGTGATAGAAACGCAGGAATATGTGCTGGCGGCTGGCGATTTCTACAGCTTCGCCAGCAACCGCATGCATGCCTACCGCAACGATGGCGACGTGGCGACGCGCTTCGTGCGCAACGTGGTGATCTGAAGGCCTGTCAGCGCCGATTGGCGTCAAGCCACTCCTGGGTGGAGACCACCTGCGCGTAGGCGAAGGCCAGCGACGCCATGTACGCCGCGTGGGCCTGGGCCGCCGGTACGACCACGCCGTTGAATTCCAGGTCGCGGGTGGCGCAGGCATCGTGCACCACCGTGGTGCCATAGCCCATGTCCGAGGCGGCCCGGGCGGCGGCATCGATGCACATGTGGCTCATGCTGCCGACCAGGGTCAGGCCGGTAATCTTGTGCTGGTCGAGCAGGGCCTTGAGGTCGGTGCCCAGAAAGCTGTTGACGTTGTGCTTGAGCACCACCGGCTCGCCCTCGCGAGCGGCTGCTTTCGGATGAATCTGCGCGCCTTCGGAGCCCGGAGTGAAGAAAGGTGCATCGGCGGACTCGAACTCATGACGTACATGGACCACCAGGTCGCCGTTTTCGCGGGCGGCCTGGATGATCCGTGCGGCGTTGTCGGCGGCCGCATCGGCGCCGTGCAGCGTCCATTTGCCGCCGGGGAAGTAGTCGTTCTGGATGTCGACGATGATCAGTGCCTGTTTGCTCATGGTGCAGTCCTTCAGGAGAATGGTTGTGACGTGCTGATAGTTATAGGCTTGTGCGACAGGCTTGCGCATTGGCGCGACCGACAAATTGGCGGGAAAAACTGACAATGGATGCAATCGGCGATCAGGTCGAGATCGGTATTCTGGTTTACCCAGGTGCCCAGATGGCGGCAGTGCACGGCCTGACCGACCTGTTCGCGGTAGCCAACCGCATGGCCGCCGACCTCGGGGCGCGACGCAGCCCGCTGCTGCGGGTGTGCCACTGGGCCGAGGTGCCGGGACAGCCGCTGGCGGTGAGCTTCGACAGTCACCCGCAGGCGCATCACCGCCCACGAGTGATGATCATCCCGCCCAGCCTGACCGAGGAGCCGGGCCCCGAACTGATCGAACGTTTCTGCAACGACCTGCGTCAGTGGCACCGCGAAGGCGCGCTGCTGGTGTCGGTGTGTGTCGGGGTGTTCTTCATTGCCGCCAGCGGCCTGCTCGACGGTCGCTCCGCCACTACTCACTGGAATTTTGCCCAATCGCTGGCCGAGCGCTTTCCCCTGGTCAAGGTCGAGGCCAACCTGCCGTTGCTGGAAGATGGCGACATCATTACCTCGGCCGGATTGATGGCCTGGACCGAGTTGGGGCTCAAGCTGGTCGAGCGCTTCCAGGGGCAGACCCTGGCGGCTGAGACGGCGCGATTTCTCGCGGTGGCGCCAGTGCATGCCATGCCTGGGCCGGGCAGCGTGTTCAGCCCGCGCCTGGACCATGGCGACGAAGCGGTGCTCAAGGTGCAGCACTGGCTGCAGAGCACGGGGGCGCGGGAGGTCAACCTGGCCTTGATGGCCGACTGCGCAGGGCTCGAGCAGCGCACCTTCCTGCGGCGTTTTCGCAGCGCCACCGGCCTCAAACCCACCGAGTACTGTCAGCAGGTGAGGGTAGGGCGCGCTTGCCGGATGCTCGAGTTCACCAACCGCAGCATCGACCAGATCGCCTGGGGTGTTGGCTACCAGGACCCTGGTGCGTTTCGCAAGGTCTTCCACAAGGTCACAGGGCTTGCGCCAGGCGAGTACCGCAAGCACGTGGTCGGGCCTGCGGGCTGATCCTCCTTTGGTACCGCACCGCTGCCCTTGCGGTGGATTGCTGCTTATTATCCGGTCTCCCGGGAAAGGAGATACCGATGCACGAACAACAACCGGCACCTGCCTGCGACGACATGGTGGATGTACTGATCATCGGGGGTGGCCTGAGCGGCGCCTTGTTGGCGGCGCAATTGCTGCGTCGCCCCGGACGCCGGCGCCTGCTGGTGGTCGAGCCGCGTGGGGAGCTGGGGCGTGGCGAAGCCTACAGCGCTACCGAAAACGGTCATACCCTCAATGGCAATGCGGCGCGCATGAGCGTCGATCCGGACAATCCCGATGACCTGACCCACTGGCTGCAACAGCAGATCGATGCCGGGCAGTGGCCCGAATCCGCCGAGCAGGGCGTGCCGGTGGCCGAATTGTTCCCGCCGCGAGGTCTGTTCGGTCGCTATGCCCGCCAGCGTCTGGCAGAGGCCGAGGGTGTCGGCGCCAAGGCCGGCTCCACGCTGGAGCATGTGTGTACCGAGGTGGTTGACCTGCAGGTGCACGATGACAGGGTTCAGGCGCAATTGCAGGATGGGCGCCGGGTGCAGGCGCGCCAGGCGGTGCTGGCTACCGGCATGTTTGCCGCGGCGCGCACGGCGCAGGTGGGTGAGAACAGCCTCAACGCCGCAGCCATCGACCCCTGGGACGTGGCCGCCATGCGCACGATCGACCCGCAAGGCACAGTGTTGATCATCGGTTCCGGGCTGACCATGGTCGACACCCTGGTGTCGTTGCAACTGGCCGGGCATCGTGGGCCTGTCGAGGTATTCTCGCGCCACGGGTTGTGGCCCCACGAGCGCCGTCAGCCACCGCCCTGGGAGGATTTTCTCGAGGCGGACCCTTCGCTGCGCAGCCCGCGCCAGTTGCTGCGTGCGCTGCGCCGGCAATGCAGGCTGGCGTTGGCCCAGGGCATCGACTGGCAGGCCCCGCTGGACACTGTGCGGGTGCATATCCCCAGGCTGTGGAGCCAGGCCAGTGACCGCGAACGCCGCCAGTTCGTGCGCCATGTGCGGCCCTGGTGGGAAAGCCATCATCACCGTTCGCCGCCCCAGGGTGCAGCGCTGCTGGAGCGGTTGCGCCAGGAGGGGCGCCTGCATATTCATGCGGCCTCCCTGCAGAGGGTCGAACCGGCTACCGGAGCCGGGGTGGGGGTGCGTCTGCGGTTTCGCGGCGAGGCCCGGGCGACGCGGGTTGAGGGTGCCGCACTGGTCAACTCCACCGGTATCGAATATGACTGGCGGCGCGTGGCACGCCCGCTACCGCAAGCGTTGTTGCAGCGCAGGCTGATCCGGCCAGGGCCGCTGGCCCTTGGAATCGATGCCGACCCGCAGGGCGCAGTGATCGATGCCGATGGCGCGGTCAGTACGCGCCTGTTTGCGATGGGCCCGCCGCTGCGTGGCCTGTGGTGGGAAAGTACTGCCGTCACCGACGTGGCGTTGCAGGCCAAGGGATTGGCTGCTCGTCTGACGCGGGAGCCTGAGTCATCACCGTAATGATATTTTTGTTATATAAATATGAAAATTGATAATTAATGGTTCTATGCGTGTTCGTGCACTATAGATGCACGACTACTCCACGCATTCAGGAAGCGCCTGGCCATGACCACACTCCCGCTGTATTTCGACTACGCCGCCACGACACCCGTCGACGAGCGAGTCATTCAGGTAATGGTGGAGTGTCTGGGGGTATCCGGGCATTTTGGCAATCCGGCTTCCAGCTCCCATCGGTATGGTCAGCAGGCACGCCTGGCGGTCGAGCAGGCACGGGCCCAGGTCGCCGGTCTGGTAGGGGCGCGGGCCGACGAGATCATCTGGACGTCGGGTGCCACCGAATCCAACAACCTGGCCCTCAAAGGGCTGGCTCAGGGCCGCACAGGTGGGCATGTCATCACCAGCCGCATCGAGCACAAGGCCGTGCTCGATACTGCCCGACAGCTCGAGCTGGCAGGCATCGAGGTGACGTGGCTGAGCCCCGATGCCCAGGGGTTGATCACTGAACAGGCGGTATCGGCGGCGCTACGTGACGACACCTTTCTGGTATCGCTGATGCTGGTCAACAATGAACTGGGCACCCTGAACGATGTGCAGGCCATCGGCGAGCGGGTGCGCCGCCACGGCGCATTGCTGCATGTGGATGCCGCCCAGGGGGCAGGCAAGGTGCCTATCGACCTGTCACGCTGGCCGGTGGACCTGATGTCGTTTTCGGCGCACAAGGTGTATGGGCCCAAAGGGATCGGTGCGCTCTACGTCGGCAAGCGCGCTGCGCCGCTGCTGCAGGCACAGATTCACGGTGGCGGGCACGAGAACGGATTGCGCTCGGGCACCCTGGCCACTCACCAGATTGCCGCCATGGGCGCTGCCTTCGCACTGGCCGGGCAGGTGCAGCAGCAGGAAGTTGCACGTATGCACCGGTTGCGTGAGCGGCTGCTGGAGCAGCTGGCCGATATTCCCGGCCTGGGGCTCAACGGCAGCCCTGTCCAGCGCATCCCTCATACGTTGAGCCTGACCTTTGGCGGTGACGGTATCGATCTGCAGGCGCTGGCCCGTACGCTGGCGTTTTCCTCGACGTCGGCCTGCAATTCGGCCAGCAGTGCGCCTTCGCATGTGCTGCTGGCGCTTGGGCATGACGAGCGTGCGGCACGGCAGACGTTGCGTCTGAGCCTGGGGCGCTATACCCGCGAAGAGGATATCGACGCCGCTGCCGGTGCCATCCACGCAGCGTTACACAATGTGCCTTTCTGGGCGGTTGCCCACGGTTGAGTGCTGCTTCATTATCGTCCACCAGAACATTGGTCGCGGTGGTGGCACAACATAATGAACAGTCAGCCTGGAATGCAGGAAGCAGTAACCGCGCGCCTGGCGCGCATGCGTGCAGTGATGAACCGCGAAGGGGTCGATGCACTGCTGGTGCCCTCGGCAGACCCGCACCTGTCCGAATACCTTCCAGGCTACTGGCAGGGGCGCCAATGGCTGTCCGGGTTTCATGGCTCGGTGGGTACGCTGGTGCTGACGGCCGATTTTGCCGGGCTGTGGGCCGACAGTCGTTACTGGGAGCAGGCCGAAAAGGAGCTGGCGGGTAGCGGCATCGCGTTGATGAAGCTGATGCCGGGTCAGCCGGGGGCCCTTGACTGGCTGGCAGAGCAGGCGCCCGCAGGCGGCACGGTGGCAGTAGACGGTGCGGTGATGCAACTGGCGTCGGCGCGGCAGCTGCAGGATCGCCTCAGGGTGCGCAATGTGCGCCTGCTCAGTGACAGGGACCTGCTGGCACAGGTGTGGCTGGAGCGGCCTGCGTTGCCAGGCAGCCCGGTTTACCAGCACCTGCCGCCGCACGCGAGCGTCAGCCGTGCCGACAAGCTGGCGCAACTGCGCACAACGCTCAAGGAGCGCGGCGCAGATTGGCATTTCATTGCGACGCTGGATGACATCGCTTGGCTGTTCAACCTGCGTGGCAGCGACGTTTCATACAACCCGGTGTTCGTTTCCTTCGCATTGATCGGTCAGCATCAGGCCATTCTGTTCGTGGCATCGAGCAAGGTCGACAGCGCTGTGCGCGAGGCACTTGAGTCTGACGGGGTGCAACTGCGCGAGTATGAAGCAGTGGGCAGCGCGCTGGCAGGCATCGAGGCGGGCAGTGTCCTGCTGGTAGATCCGGCACGGGTGACCAGCGGGTTGCTGGCCAACCTCGGTGCCCAGGTGCAACTGCTCGAAGGCATCAATCCAAGCGTTCTGTCCAAGTCGAGAAAGAGCGAGGCGGACCTCGTTCATATCAGGCAGGTGATGGAACAGGATGGTGCGGCGTTGTGCGAGTTCTTCGCGGACTTCGAAGCCGCACTGGGGCATTCGACCCTTACCGAGGTCAGTGTTGACACCTTGCTCGGCGCAGCCCGGGCTCGACGTCCCGGTCATGTGTCCCCAAGCTTTGCCACCATTGCCGCCTTCAACAGCAATGGGGCCATGCCGCATTACCGCGCCACCGACGCCTCGCATGCGCTCATCGAAGGTGATGGGCTGTTGTTGATCGATTCAGGTGGGCAGTACCTGGGAGGGACCACCGACATTACCCGTATGGTGCCCATCGGCACGCCAAGCCTGGAACAGAAGCTGGATTGCACGCGGGTGCTCAAGGGCATGATTGCACTATCCAGGGCGCGTTTTCCGCGGGGCATTGCCTCGCCTTTGCTCGATGCGATTGCCCGAGCACCGTTATGGGCCGAGCATGTGGATTACGGGCATGGCACCGGCCACGGCGTCGGCTACTTCATGAACGTGCACGAAGGGCCCCAGGTGATTGCCTATCAGGCCTCGCCTGCACCGCACACAGCCATGCAGGCCGGCATGATCACTTCCATCGAGCCGGGCACCTATCGGCCTGGGCAGTGGGGCGTGCGCATCGAGAACCTGGTGTTCACCCGGGATTCGGGCAAGAGTGGGTTTGGTGACTTTCTTGAATTCGAAACGCTGACCTTGTGCCCTATCGACACACGATGCCTGTTGCCTGAGCAACTGGGCAGCGAAGAACGCGAATGGCTCAATGATTACCACCGTACGGTGCGTGAACGGCTTTCGCCACTGCTGGCAGGTGCTGCTCTGCACTGGCTGGAACAAAGAACCGAAGCTGTCTGATCGGGCACATGAAAAAGGGCAACCTGCGGGTTGCCCTTTTTCGTTACTTGCAGATGACGATCATGCTTCGGCTGGTGTAGCCGGCGGGGTTGAGACCGAAGGGGTAGTCCCCTGGCTCGTCTTCGCCATCGCCAGATTTGGCGACGACTTTGTAGCCCTTGGTGCCGCAGGAACTGGCGGCCTTGGCGTAGCACTTGTTCCATGAAGACGACAGGCCCGAGCAGTTGATGTGCATGCCCTTCTTGCCGTGTTTGACCTCAGTTTTGGCGTTCGCCGCACAGCCAGCAATGGCCAGAATGGCTAGGATGAGCAAAATTCGTTTCATTCCTGTCCTTACAAAGAGTGTCGGGTCTGCAAGCCCGAAACGGTTGCCTGCGCCTCTTCCTGTTGCCTCTCGCGTCCTTGTCTTAAGTTAACACTTCAAGCAGTGCATTGAATTACAGCTTAAACAGGGTGCCATGGCGACACAATGACAAAAACAGGTTCAAATGGAAATATTTCTCAAATCAGTCGGCTGGGACCAGTGGCGGGCTTTCCCTGCGCATGGACAGCGTGGCTCCCACCGAGGCAGTAATGATCGCGGCGATGGCCAGCCATTGCGCCATGCTCAACACTTCGTTGAGAAACAGTAGTCCGGACAATGCGCCGAATGCCGGTTCGATGCTCATCAGTGTGCCGAAGGTTCGGGCGGGCAGGCGTGTCAGGGCCACCATTTCCAGGCTGTACGGCAATGCTGTCGACAGAATGGCCACGCCAATCGCCACGGGTAGCAGGGCAGGGTTGAGCAGGGCGCTGCCGGCATGAACGATGCCGATCGGCGCAACGAACAGTGCGGCAACCATGACGCCAAGTGCGGCGGTCTGAATGCCGTGCTCGGCCCCGGCTTTCTGCCCATATAGAATGTAGAGCGCCCAGCACACGCCGGCGCCCAGTGCGTAGCCGGCGCCTACCAGGTCGATGGCCGCCCCGGTCTGCCCGATGGGTATCAGCAGCAACAGGCCGATCACTGCCAGCCCGATCCATACGAAATCCATGGCCCTGCGCGATGCGTACAATGCCACGGCCAGCGGGCCGGTGAACTCCAGGGCAACGGCGATACCCAGCGGGACACTGCGCAAGGACATATAAAAGAGAAAGTTCATGCCGCCCAATGCCAGGCCATAGATGATGACCGACTTGAGGGTGCTGGAGGTGAAGCGCGCGCGCCAGGGGCGCAGCAGCACCAGCATGATGAGGCTGGCGAAAATCAGGCGCAGCGTTGTGGTGCCTTGCGCACCTACCAGCGGGAACATGCTTTTTGCCAGCGAGGCGCCGGACTGGATGGATGCCATTGCAATTAGCAGCAGACCAATGGGGAAGAGGCTGGAGGCCAGGCTGCGGGGGTGGGTGTTCATTGTTGGAGTTGCTTCCTTATATAGAGAGAGGCGTGTGGCCTGGCGTCTATGATGCGCAAGGAGGCGAAGATGAGCAATATAGTGCGCAACTTTCTTTGTTCATCGAATATCGCCAATTAACCCTTGACGCGCG